>NZ_RAWQ01000129.1:0-30446 GCF_003668965.1 Corallococcus sp. AB030 | reverse complement strand
GTCCCTCCCCGACTCCCGTCCTCGCCGCCATCGATGTGGGCACCAACGCCGTGCGCCTGGAGCTGGCCCGCCCGGACGCCGAGGGCTCGCTTGAGACCCTCCACCAGGAGCGAGACCCCATCCGCCCCGGCGAAGGCGTCTTCACCACCGGCGAGATGCCCCCGGAGACGGCCGACCGCCTCCTGTCCACCCTGCGCCGCTACGCCGCCCTCTGCCGCCGCCACAAGGCCCAGGTGCGCGCCGTCGCCACCAGCGCCCTGCGCGAGGCCCGAAACCAGCAGGACATCGTGCGCCGCGTGCACGAGGAGGCCGGCCTGGAGCTGGAGGTCGTCAGCGGCAAGGAGGAGGCCCGCCTCATCTGCCTGGGCGTGCTGCACAGGAAGCCCGCCAACACCCGCTCGCTCCTCGTAGACATCGGCGGTGGCAGCACGGAGGTCGCCATCGCCACTGGCGAGAAGCCCGACGAGCTCTGGAGCCTCTCCCTGGGCTCCGTGCGCCTCACGGAGGTGTTCGACACCGCGCGCGCCGTGACGCCCAAGCAGCTGCGGCTGATGCGCAGCTTCGTGGAGGAGACGCTCCACAAGACGCTCCCGGAGAAGCTCCCCGCCCTGCCCCGCGTGGCGCTGGGCTCGTCCGGCACCATTGGCGCCGTGGTCGGCTTCGCCGCCGCGGAGAACGGAGGCAATGCCACCGTGCGACAGCTCACCCAGACCGTGGAGGCCCTGGCGAAGATGCCGCCAGAGCGCCGCCGCAAGCGCTTCGACCCGCGCCGCGCGGACATCATCGTCTCTGGCGCCGTCATCCTGGAGGGCGTCGCGCGCCACCTGGGCGTGGAGTCCGTCAGCGTCGTCAACCGCGGCCTGCGCGACGGCCTGCTGGTGGACCTGCTCTACCGCCAGGACGAAACGCGCGAGGACCACAGCCTCGCGGACGCGGCCATCGTCATGGGCCAGCGCTTCCGCTTCGACGAGAAGCACGCCCGCCAGGTGGCCCGCCTGTCCCTGGCCCTCTTCGACGGCCTGGCCTCGCTGCACCAGCTGCCCCTGTCCGTGCGCCCGCACCTGGAGGTCGCCGCGCTGCTGCACGACATCGGCACTGCGGTCAGCTACGAGCGCCACCACCGCCACACGTACTACCTCATCCACAACGCGGACATCCCGGGCCTGGCGGACCGCGAGCGTGAAATCATCGCGCGCGTCGCCCGCTACCACCGGCGCTCCCCGCCGGAGCTGTCCCACTCCGGCATGGCCGGGCTCACCCCGTCCGAAGCACGCCGCGTGCGCAAGCTGGCCACGCTGCTGCGCCTGGCGAACGTGTTGGACCACAGCCACCACCAGCCCATCCGCGACTTCAAGGTGACGGACGGCCGCGAGGCGGTGACGCTGCACCTGCACGCCCGCCAGGCTCTCGACCTGGAGCTGTGGAACGTCGAGCGCGAGGTCGCCTCCTTCCGCAAGGTGTTCGGCAAGCGGCTCGCCATCCAGGTCCACTCGACCGGGCGATAGGGCCACTGCCTCTCCGCCCGCTCTCCAGTGGAGGGAGCGCGGCGCCGGTCCTGCCCGGCCCCACCGCCGTGCCCAGAGTCCAGACGAACGGGTCCCGTGTGCCTTCGCGAAGGCGCCGTGGGCCTTCACGTCTTTCGAGGCCCTGGCGGGGCAAGGAGCGGAACATGAAGGCAGTCGTTTTCCATGGCATCGGGGACATCCGGCTGGACGACGTCGCGGAGCCGAAGCTGAAGGAGCCCACGGACGCCATCATCCGGCTGACCGCCAGCGCCATCTGCGGCACGGACCTGCACATGATCCGCGGCACCATGACGGGCATGAAGCCCGGCACCATCCTCGGCCACGAAGGCGTGGGCGTCATCGAGGAGCTGGGCAAGGACGTGCGCAACTTCAACGTGGGCGACCGCGTGGTCATCTGCTCCACCATCGCGTGCGGCAACTGCTCGTACTGCCGCGCGGGCTACTACGCCCAATGCAATGACGCGAACCCCAACGGCCCCGCCGCGGGCACCGCCTTCTTCGGCGGTCCGGAGATGACGGGCCCCTTCGACGGCATGCAGGCGGAGAAGGCGCGCATCCCGCACGCGGCCATCACCATGGTGAAGGTGCCCGAAGGCGTCACCGACGACCAGGCCATCCTCGTCTCGGACATCTTCCCCACGGGCTACTTCGGGGCGGAGATGGCGGAAATCAAACCCGGTGACACCGTGGCGGTGTTCGGCTGCGGCCCGGTGGGCCTGTTCGCCATCGTGAGCGCGAGGCTGCTGGGCGCGGGCCGCGTCTTCGCCATCGACAGCCACGAGGACCGCCTGGCGCTCGCGAGGACCCAGGGCGCGGAGGTCATCAACTTCGAGCAGGAGGACCCGGTGGAGACGCTCAAGCGCTTCACGGCGGGCATCGGCGTGGACCGCGCCATCGACGCGGTGGGCGTGGACGCGCAGCACGCGCACCACGGCCCGGCCGCGAAGAAGGCCAAGGCGGAGAAGCCCGAGTTCAAGCGCGAGGTGGAGCATGTCGCGCCCAAGCAGAAGCCGGATGGGGACAACTGGGTGCCCGGCGACGCGCCGTCGCAGGCCGCGCAGTGGTCGGTGCAGTCACTGGCCAAGGCGGGCACGCTGTCCATCATCGGCGTGTACCCGCAGACGATGACCGCGTTCCCCATTGGCGAGGCGATGAACAAGAACCTCACCCTGCGCATGGGCAACTGCAACCACCGCAAGTACATCCCCAAGCTGCTGGAGCTGGTGCGCTCCGGCACGGTGGACCCCACGGCCATCCTGAGCCACGTGAAGTCCATGGCCTCCGCCATCGACGCGTACCGCAACTTCGACCTGCGCAAGCCAGGCTGGGTGAAGGTGGAGCTGGAGCCGGGCGCTACCCTCCAGTGACGCACTGCTTGATTCCGCATGTCCATGGCGTGTCTCTCCTTGAGGCATGGATGGCGGATGGGTGCCGACAAGATGGCATGAGCGCCAATGCGTTGGCAGAATGCCAGCGTATGAGCGAAGAGGACCTTCCAGGCAGGCTGGCGCGCAACCTGAGGACGCTGCGGGAGACGCGAGGGGCCACGCAGGTGCAGCTCGCGAAGCTGGCGGGCGTGCCCCGGGCCACCTGGGCGCATCTGGAGTCCGGCGCGGCGAACCCCACGCTGTCGGTGCTGCACCGCGTGGCGGGGGCGCTACAGGTGTCACTGGAGGAACTGCTCGCCCGGCCCAAGGCGAGCGCCCGGCACTACCGGCGAGACAGCCTGCCGATGAAGCAGCGCGGCGCGGCCTTCCTGCGCAAGCTCCTGCCGGATCCACTGCCGGGCATGGAGTTCGACCGGATGGAGCTGCCGCCCAAGGCGCGCATCACCGGCGTGCCCCACACCCCAGGCACGCGCGAGTACCTGGCCTGTGAGACTGGGACCCTCGCGCTGGTGGCCAGCGGCGAGCGCTTCGTGTTGGAGGCCGGAGACGTCGTCGTCTTCCGGGGAGACCAGAAGCACTCCTACGAGAACCCCGGCGCGCGCACGGCGGTGGGCTACTCCGTCGTGCTGCTTGCACCGTCGCTGTGAATCTTCAGCAATCTTCAACCAGGAAAAACCACAAAACAAGAACTAGCAGTTAAAATAGATTGACAATCTTCACCCCTCGCAGCCTGCTGGACCCAGTCCTTTCACCTGGGGGGTTGTGTGAAGAAGTCTGTTCTATCCGTCCTGCTTTCATCCCTATTGCTGAGTGCCTGCGGCGCTGAGGTCCCCGCCGCGCCCGTCGCGACCACGGCCGCGCCCATCGCCACGCAGACCGCGCCGTCGAAGAATCCCCGCCGGTTCGTGCCGGGACAGGCCATCGTGAAGTTCAAGGGCTCCGACAGGGCCCTCACGGACGCCGAGCTGCCTCCGGTCCGGGGCTTCCGTGCCCAGCTCGTCCAGCCTCTCTCCAGCGGCGCGGTGGTGGTGTCGCTGGAAGCGGAGGCGCGGTCCGCCGCCACCTCCATCGCGGAGGAGGAGGCGCGCACCCTGGAGGCCATCGCGGAGCTGCGGCGGAATCCAGACGTCGAATACGCGCACGAGAACCTCTACATGGAGTTCTTCGCCACGCCGACGGACCCCCTGTACGCCCAGCAGTGGAACTACCCGGCCATCAACCTGCCCACGGCCTGGAACAGTGTCACCGGCAACGTGAAGATCGCCGTGCTCGACAGCGGCAGGCTCGACCATCCGGACCTCAGCGGGGCCTGGACGACAGGGTATGACTTTGGACAGGGGGACGCGGACCCCTACGACACGAACACCTACCACCACGGCTTGCACGTGGCCGGCATCCTCGCGGCGCGCACGAACAACGGCGTGGGTGGCGCGGGCGTCTGCTGGGGCTGTCAGCTCATGCCCGTCAAGGTCTCCACCGCCAGCAACGGCGTCCTTCTGTCCGCGGTTGACGAGGCCATCCGGTACGCGGCGGACAACGGCGCGCGCGTCATCAACATGAGCTTCGGGACGGCCTACAACCCCAACGCCCCCACGGCCGTCTATCCCTGCGCGAACTACCCCGACATCCAGAGCGCGGTGACCTACGCCGTCGGCAAGGGCGTGGTGGTGGTCGCCGCCGGTGGCAACGACGGCGTGGCGGGCCTGCTGACGGCGAACATCACGCCTGCCTCCTGCACCGGCGTCATCGCCGTGGGCGCCAGCACGCAGGCCGGTGCGCGGGCGCCGTGGAGCAGCGGCGGCTCTCGCGTCGACGTCATCGCTCCAGGTGGCACCGCCAGCGCCGGCTTCTACGGCCAGGGCATTGGCTGCCCCGCGGACCCCAATACATGGGACCCGTACAGCGGCACGGATCAGATCGTCTCGGCCTGGGCCATTGGCAAGCCGGGGGCCACGCTGCTGGCGGGTGACTACTGCCACCGCTACCTGAGCGGCACCTCCATGTCCTCTCCGCACGTCGCGGGCCTCGCCGCGCTCATCCTCTCGCAGAAGCCCTCGATGACGCCCGCGCAGGTCACCGCGCGCATCAAGTCCACCGCGACGGCGGTCTCCGGCTGCGGGAGCAACTGCGGCACCGGCCGCATCAACGCGGCGGCGGCCGTCTACACCAACCTCCCGCCCCGCCCGGACAAGGGCCCCTGGTACAACCCCGCGCGCTCCGGCAACGGCCTGGACATCCAGCACCTCGCCTCCGACCAGATCCACGTCACCTGGTACACGTACACGTCCGCGGGCGTGCCCATCTGGTACCAGGCCTTCCTCTTCGCGGAGCCCGGCGAGTGGCGGGGCGATCTGATCAAGACCACCTGGACAGGCTCCAGCGCGACGTTGTCCGTGGTGGGGACGATGCGCATCACCTACAGCAGCGGACTGTGGCGCTTCTACTGGACGCTGGGTTCGCTCTCCGGCAACGAGCCCATCCAATTCCTGGCGTTCGGTAGCGGCAGCTCCGTGATGAACCTGAATGGCCTCTGGTACAACGGCGCGGAGCCCGGCTGGGGTGCCAGCTTCAACACGCAAGGCAACACCCACGTCGTCAACCTGACCGTCTACCAGGGCAGCAACCCGGTATGGCTGCAGGGCGTGGTGAGCAGCACCTCCACGTCGCTGAGCTTCCCGATGGCGTACATCACCGGCACGAACCTCTGCCCGGGTTGCACCGGAACGACGTCGACCTCGGCGACGGCCGCGGGCACCTTCACCGTCAATGGCTCGGCGGGCAGTCCCAGTGGAATGGCGGCATCCTCCGCGGTGAGCTTCCCCGGCGGGACGTGGAACCGGCCCTCCTTCACGCTGAACCGCCTGACGGGGCCATAGGCAGCGTCCTCCGGAAGGGTGACGGCGGCATCCTGTCGATGCCGCCGTCATCCCGGACCGGAGTGTCCTCACTTCCAGGAGGCAGACGATGCGCGTGGCTGTCGTGGCGCTGTTCGCGGCCTGGCTGATGGTGGGCTGCGCGGGCGTGGAGAATTCCTCCACGAGAGGGAGTTCACGGGCCTTCCGGCAGAACGCTTCGCATGCATCGGATGAGTCCGGCGAGGAGCCAGGCAGTCAACGACTCCACCGGGGTCAACCTGTCCGCATGCCGGTGGGGACGGTCATCCTCGCACCTTCCGGGAAGGTCTCGCGGCAGGCCCTGGAGATGGGCCTGCTGGACGTGGACGCCTTCGAGAAGTTGCTGGTCCGCGCCGGGCTGGAGGACGTGGACGAACTGCCCCTGCGCCGCAATCCCTTCACGCCAGACGACGCAGTGGAGGTGCTGGGCCGGCTGATGGAGAAGCCGGTGACGCTCGGAACCTTCCCGCCGCGAATGGTGGCGGGGTTCCTGCTGCGAGAGGTGTTGGAGCGCGGAGAGGTCTCCCGCGAGGAGCTGGCGCGGCGGGTGACGCGCTTCGCCCGCGAGCAGGTGGCGGTGCTGCGGCCAGATGGATACCTCGCGTGGGCGCTCAATGGGCGCACCCAGCAGAAGGTCGCGCCCATCGCGTGGAGGAACGGCGCCTTCCGCGCGGGCAACTTCGAGCTGGGACGTTTCTACAGCGGCAGGGGCGGAGTCTTCCGTCCGGTCGATGCGCAACTCCGGGCGTCGGACTCAAGGCCGCTGGCCGAGGTGTACGACGACGCGGACGTCGTCAACCGCTCACTGGATGGCGCGGAGGACGCCTTCGTTGAGCTGTACCACGCGCTGGGACAGGTCCTCTCCCGCCCCGCGGACAGCATCGCGGGACTGCGCAATCTTCCCGCGGGCATCGCAGCCCTCATCGCGTCGTCGCCCGAGTACTGGGAGCGGTTCCAGTACATGACGGCCGGCGAGCAGATCCGCGAGACGGCCCGGCTGGCGACGAGCGTCGTTGCCATCTGGGGCGCAACCTCGGCCACGACGCGGACACTGAAGGGGCTGGCGTCGGGTATCGACGCCACGGTGCCCGTGCTGTCGCTGTCAGCGGAGGGCGCGCTGGTGCTGGAGCGCATCTCGGTCCCCGTGGGGCGCACGGCGGCGGTGTTGAGCGGCGCTCCCGGTGCGGCCATCATCCTCCAGCGAGGCGATGATTCAGGCTCGGGAGATGGAAGCGGTGGAGGTTCGACACCGAGCGGGCCAAAGGGCTATTCGTCCTTCAAGTCGTTCAAGCGGGCCATGGGGCCGGCGGGGAATGGGAAGGAGTGGCACCACGTCGTGGAGCAAACCGACGGGAACGTGACGCGCTTCGGGCCCCAGGCGCTCCACAACGTGGAGAACGTCATCCCGCTCGACAAGGAACTGCATGCCCGCATCAGTGCGTTCTACTCTTCGAAGAGCGTCCGGATGACAGGCTCTGACAGCCTCACCGTGCGACAGTGGCTGAGTACTCAGCCATATGTTGCTCAGAGAGAGTTCGGCTTGATGATCATCAACGATGCAAAGAATGGAATCTGGCCATGACAACTGAAGAAATTGTCGAGGAATTCGCACAGAACGTGGCCGCCCAAACGGACGCCATCTGGTGGCGAACTGATGCGAAGACCGGAAACAAGCATGCGGATCGATACATCGCGGCGTTCAAGAAACTACGTGCTCTAGGGGATCCTGGACGTGAAGCATTGGCGGTGCTGCTGACGCATCCTCGGATGGATGTTCGGACCACGGCCGCGACATGCCTGCTTCGTTACAAGACCGCGGAGGCTCGGGCGGTTCTTGAAGAAGCGGCGAAGGGCTCGGGGCTGATTCCATTCGAGGCGCGGCAAGCGCTGAAGCGCTGGGAGGAAGGAACCTGGTCCCTGGACCCTGCTTGAGAAAATGGCTCAGCACTCACTCGTTCGAAGCGAGTGGCGGGCCGGGAACCTGAAGTTCACGGAGGACTGAACATGCCCATGCTGAGCGCACGCCGTCTCGACTCAAACCTTTAAAGTCCAAATTTAATGGACTTTTAAAGTCCATGACGTCCAGACTCCCGGATGGCGCCGCCGCGCCGAGCCCTGCCCCCGAGGAGTTCATGCCCACGCCCCCATCTGACAGCGATCCGGCGCGCTCCCGGGTCGCACCGTTCCGCCACCCCCTACCGCCCACGCCCCACCGGCCCCGGCCCCTCTTCACCATCGAGGGCGTCCGCTACGAGGCCATCCGCGAACTGGTGCGGATGCAGACAGGAGAGGTGCTGATGCTCGCCCGCCGGTTCCCGGAGCGAGGGGACACCCTGCCCGGGCTCTGCTTCGTGCGGCGGCTGGCCAATCCCTCCACCACGCCACGTCGCACGCGACTGGGAGCGGAGATCCTGCTGGCCTTCCGGCTCCGTCACCCCGCCATCGCCCAGGTGTTCCATCGCAAGGTGCACCAGGACTCGCTGCACGTGGTCATGGAGTACGTCGACGGTCCTTCATTGGAGACACTGGTGAGCGCGAGCGTGGCGCGCGGCCAGCCCGTCTCCGAGTCCTTCGCCCTCTACGTGGGAGCGGAGCTGGCCGAAGCGCTGCACCACGCGCACACGCTGACGGATGATGCGGGCAAGCCCCTGGGAATCATCCACCGCGACGTCAATCCCCGGCACGTCTACGTGGGGATGCACGGCGAGGTGAAGCTCGTGAACTTCGGAGCGGCTTATTCGGTGGTCATCGGACGCGAGGAGTCACCCGCCAGCCTCGTCCGGGGTGATGTGGCCTATGCCTCTCCCGAATACCTGGAGCGGCAGACACTGTCGCCACGCTCGGACGTCTTCAGCCTGGGCGTACTGCTGGTGGAGCTCTTCACCAGCAAGCATCTCTTCGACGTGCAGGACGTGCCCCGGCGGCCCGAGGGACTGCGCCCGTTGCAGGTCGAGTTCCTCCCTTCCCTGCCACTGACGCAGATGCGGGTGTTGCTGGCCTGCTTCGGCCCGACGGAGGTCGAGGCAGCGGTGGGACAGCTCTCACCGGATGTGAAGCAACTGCTGCACAGGGCCCTGCGCTCCGAGCCTGAAGAACGGTTCGCCACCGCGGCGGACCTGCGCGACGCCCTTCGCTCGGCCCTGGCCAGACGGCACCCGGGCTACGGGCGCCAGGAGGCCGCGGCGGAAGTCGCGCGGTTGCTGGCGGAGGGCCGCGTGCTCCGGGACGTGGTGGAGTTTGGCGAGGGCGGCCTCTTCGAGGAAGACTTGGCGGAGGAGTAGCGCCTCAACGCGCCAGGGCGGAGGCGACATGGAGGAGTGCGTCCAGTTTCTCCGCGTCCAGCTTGCGCGCGAGGTGCAGAAGGCGTCGCAGGTCCGGCGCGTCGCCTTCTTCCCGGGGCGACTGCTTCTTCGCCCCCTTGCGCACCTCACCCGACGGAGTCAGGCCCAACAGCGTTTCAGGGGAGACGCGCAGCTCCTGGCAGAGGCGATAGAGGGACGGGACGCTGGGCAGCATCTTGCCGCGCTCCAGGCGGCTGTAGACGGGGTGTACCAGTCCAATGCGCTCGGCGACTTCGGCCTGCGTCAGTCCCAGATGCTCGCGGGCGGCGCGCGCCGCCGTGCCAATGGTGATGCCGAGTTCTTCATTCATGGAGGGTGCGCAGCGTATCCGAGATATGCGCTGGGGCCCCCCCGGCCTTCGCGAGGAGGCCGCATGCGCGAGACACATGAACCTGGAATGAGGACGCCATGAGGCCACCCCCCGCCATCCTGGCACCCGGGGCGGAGGTGCTGGGCTACACGGTGGAGCGCCAGCTGGGACAGGGCGGCTTCGGCACGGTGTACCTCGCGCGCAACGCGGGACAGCCATTCGCCTTGAAGCTGCTGTACCTGCCACGTGCCGGCGAGCGGGTGGAACGGGAGGTCTCCATCCTCCTGAAGCTTCACCACCCCCACGTCGTGGGCCTCCAGGGTTACGGGCTGTGGCCCCCACGCGAGCCGCGCTTCGCGATCATCGTGATGGAGTACGTGGACGGACGCAGGTTGGACCTCTGGGCCGACGAGGAGAATCCCTCCGCGCGCCGGGTGACGCGGGTGTTGCTGGACGTGGCGCGGGCGCTCGCCGCGACGCATGCGGAGGGGGTGCTGCACCGGGACGTGAAGGAGGCCAACATCATGGTGCGCGCCTCGGACGGCCCGGCCAAGCTGGTGGACTTCGGCATTGGCGACTACACCGGCGCGCGTGAGCTGACGGTGGACATCCTCCCGCCCGGGACGCCGGACTACCGCGCGCCCGAAGCGTGGAGGTACTTCCGGCAGTATGCCCGGGTGCTCGGGGCCCGCTACGAGGCGGGCGCGGCGGATGACCTCTGGGCGATGGGCGTGGTCTTCTACTGGCTGCTGACGGGGCGCAGGCCTTTCAATGGCGAGGACGACGCGAGCTTCATCGAAGCCGTTCTCACCCAGCCGCCCGTGCCACCACACGAGGCGAATGAGCGCGTGCCTCCTGCGTTGAGCGACGTGTGCCTGCGGCTGCTGGAGAAGACGCCCGAAGCGCGCACACCGAGCGCCCTGACCGTCGTGGCCGCGTTGGAGGAGGTCCTGCGAGGCGCGGATGCGACGTGGGATGTGCCCCTGTGCGACGCGTTCGGTGAAGACACCGCGACGACGGAGAGCGAGCTGGACAGCTTCGAGAAGTGGCGGAACCGTCCCCGCCACCGGCCCCGGCGGGGCGTGCGCGCGCCACCGGAGGCGCCACCGACGCCAGCCGGAGCAACGCCGCCGAAGCCACGACATTCCTTGCGCGCGTGGGCGGTGGTGGTGACGGCCCTGGTGCTGATCACTGCGGGCGCGCTGCTGCTGCGCGGGGCAGCGGGGCCTTCAGGAGCAGTCACGCTTCGTCAGGAAGTAGCGCCCACTGACAAGTCGACTCAATCTGACCGGGCCGTGGCTCCCAACGGGACAGAGGCCATCGCCGCGGCCGTCGCACTTCCCGCGACGCTCCAGGAGGTTGCCACCACCGTGACGACGCAGACACCAGAGACTCCCGCCCTTCCACCCTCCTCGAAGCCAGCGAAGAAGGTCCGGAGCGTCATGACCCGAGCTGCGGGCATGGCCACCTGCACTGCGTTGCTGGGATGCCCCGGTACGCAGGTACGTCCACCTCCGCCGCCAGAGCCCTGCCCGGTGGGAGCGGTGAAGGCCATGAAGGAACGGGGCCTCAGGATGGGGGACGAGTACATCGCAGCCTTCGACTTCTCGCGACCGCGCGTCATCTCGGTGTCCGACGGCCCTACACAATTTCTACTGGCCCAGAACGTGGGAAGCCTGCTGGGCGGTACGGCACTGTCAGGCCGGCTCATCGTGAGAGACCGCGTCTACGGGCGCCTGACGTGGGCGGAGACCAAACAAGGCGACAGCTTTCCCGTGTGCCTTGAGGTCTACGCGGAGGTGGGAGGCCGGGGCCTGCCGAGGGAGCCTGGAGACGACTCCCCGTCGAGCGCCCGGGTCTTCACCACGGTGAGCGTGAAGGCAGTGCGTGAGTTCGAGTAGCAGGCCTGCCTGGGAGATGCCGCCAAGTGCCCTCTTCATCCACGATTGTCTTCCTGGCGCTCGTGCTCGCGAGTGCGGGGGCATTCGCTCAATCCGAGAGTTCAGCCTCCGTGCCGGGCGCCCGGCGCATCGAACTGACTCCGGAGGGAACTCCATTCGTCGCGGAAATCGCGGTCAGTGCAGGGCTCTCCACGGGCCTCTACTTTGACTCGGACCTGATGCGTGACGGCATCGAACTGGAAGGTCGGGAGCGCTTCACCCTGGTGGACGTCGGTCAGGCCACGCTCCGCCTGGTCCCCTCTTCGCGTGTCATCCCTGGCGAGCACTTCCGGCTCGTCGTGCGCTTCAAGGATGGCGCGGCTCCGGTGAGTGCCTCGTTTCTCCTTCAGGTGCATCCCGCGAAGACGGTGCCCGTCATTGAGGTCTATCGCGGGAAGCGGACGCTCGAGACCTATCAACAAGAGATCCGGGAAGTCCGTGCGGAGTTGGAGCGCTGCCGGGACGAGAGCTCACGGTTGGTGGCTGAGCATGAGGCCCCAGCCGGACTGGCGGGGCTCCTCTCCACCGGCACCCTGGATAAGGAGGGTGTGGTGGGTCGCGTCGTGACCCAGGACATCCTTCCGTCTTCTGGTAATGCCCTGGAGGCGGCCTCCGTCATTACCTACCGCGCCAAGAGGGCTGTTGCCGTCGTGGTCACGCTGGCGACGAAGGCGGGAGCGCAGCCCTGGAACTTGAAGGGAGCGACACTTCGAGGCAGGAGCGGAGCGGAATTGCAGGTGCTCAGGGTCTGGCAGGAGCCATCCAGTCCCTTGACCCAGGCCCGAAGCATCGTGGTCGAGGCTGAAGCCCCCGAGGCCAGTATCCAGGGACCGTACGCCCTCAAGCTCTGGGAGGACGGACCGCGCACCCTCACGCTGGGCAACGTGACGTTCCCATAGGCACAGCTGCGTTTGGGCTCCGCACAATGGAGAGCATTCGGAGGCAGACCCTGGTGACGGAAGACCTTCAGAAGCTCGTCGCGAAGTTCGAGCGGCATGCAGCGGCGCAAACGGACGCCATCTGGCGCGGCGACGCGAAAGCCGCGAACAAGCACGCGGATGAATCCATTGCTGCGTTCAAACGGCTGAGGACCCACGGCGATGTCGGTCGGGACGCGCTCGCAACCCTCTTCACCCATCCACGGATGGATGTTCGAACGGCTGCGGCGGCACTGCTCCTGCGGTATCGCACCGCCGAAGCCAAGGCCGTGTTGGAAGAGGCTGCGAAGGGGAAAGGGCTGATCCCCTTTGAAGCAAAGGAAGCTCTGAAGCGATGGGAAGAAGGAACCTGGTCCCTGGACCCCGCTTGAGCGAAATCAGCCGCTACGCCCCACCGCCCTGCCACGTCAGCATCCCGATCACGCCCACGTCGCGAGCTCCTCCCGCGTGGAACCTCCAGGGCACCGCCACGCCGAACTCCAGGGACTTCAGCGGGCGCGCCAGCAGCCCCGGTGACAGGAGCACGGTGGACGTACCGTCCTCGTCCCTCCACCCCGCCTCCACCATGGGCCGCAGTGGTCCCAAGGCCAGCACCGCTCCGGCCGCGAAGTCCGGATGCAGCTCGTTCCCCAGACCGCGCACCCCAGGCAGCTCTTCCGCCTTCAGTTGGAGGTTGAAGCCCACCGGCCCCACGTCCTGATACGCCAGCAGGTACGGCTCGAAGCCCGGGCGGAACCGGTCGTCCGTCATGTCGCGCGTGGCTTCCAGGTCCATGCCCACGCTCAGCGTGAAGCCACGCCGGCTGTCATTGATCAGCGCCAGTCCGATGCCCGCCTCCGCTGTATCCAACCCGCGCGGATCCTCCGGCGTCGTCAGCGCCACCTTCGCTTCCACCTGCACGCGGTCACTCAGGCCGTACTCGCCGCGCACCGGCAGCTCGAAGCGCGTCTCATCGTCCTGACGCGTCCACTCCAGCCCCGTGCCCAGCTCCACCTGCCCCCGCTGCTGCGGTGGCGCTCCGTCTCCAAGGAAGAACTCCTGCACCCTTCCCTGCACCCCTTCCGCCGCCACCGCCGGCACCGAGAAGAGGCCCAGGAGTCCCACCGAGACGAGCCACCGTCCGTTCGCCATGCCCGTACGGTGGACACGGCCCTCATGCCCCGGGGCCTCTCCGCCGTGCCCGCCACCGCTCGGCTGCTCGCCCGCTTCGGGAACAACACAATGCGCTGGCGCTCCGCGTGGGGGCTTGCATCACCGTGCGTGAGGGTGGCAAGCCTGCGCTCCCACTTCTTCGAGATCAACCATGACCCTCCCCTCTGCTCGACACACCGTGGCCCTGCTGGCCCTGAGCCTCACCGCCTGTGGCGGCAAGGACGTGCGCCCCGGTGATGAGAACCCCAACCCCGTCACCGACCCCTGCGAGGAGAGCAACTCCATCGACCCGGCCAGCGGGACGTGCGCGCCCCTGCGGTTGCAGTGCGCCCGGGACCTGAGCGGCTTCAAGACCGACCGCTACGTCTGGCGCGACCGCGACTGTCACGTGCGCTCCGTGTCGCTCGTGCGCAACGACGCGGCGGATCCCGCGGGCTGGAACGGCGGCTACATCCGCCGCTACACCTACGAGGTCGCGGGCGCCGAGCGCACCTGCGACGGCCAGAGTTCCCAGGTGCCCGGCTGGGGCATGGTGACCAGCCACCTGAAGGACGGCCAGACGTGGGGCGCCTGGACGCAGGACGTGCGCGGCTCCGGCCGCTTCCTCTTCAAGGGCGCGCACCACGCGCTGCACGAACTGAAGTGGCCGCTGTCGCTGGACGGCCGCGTGGTGCAGGTGACCGTGCAGTACTTGTTCGCCACCGGCCGGGACCACCCGCTGTATGCCATCACCCACGACGCGTCGGGCTTCCCCGCGAACCAGATTGAAGCCGACGTGCGCTCGCCCTACGGCGACCTCGCCTTCGACGGCAACGCCAGCACGGACATCGCCGGCCTGGGCTGGGGCGACAAATATCGCTTCGTCACGCTGTCCTCCCCCGTGACGATGAACACCGGTTGGGACTACCGCGAACCCAACGTCGTCCCCTACACGCGCATGTGGACCGCCGCTCCGGACGCGGAGATGGGCGCGGTGCAGACCCAGACGTGGGAGCAGAAGCCCGCGGGCGGCTACTGGCTGTATCCGGAGTGGGGCACGCGCCACGCCAACGGCCCCATGCCCGTGGACTACAACTGGCCCTACCAGCTCAACCAGTACGAGCTGCCCTCCGTCACCAACTCCCACCGGCTCGCGTGGGGCAGCAACTTCGGCGCGGTGGGCCTGTCGCAGTACCCGCGCCTGGGTGATGACGGCGTGATGCTCTCCGGCCATCCCTACCAGAGCTATTCCGTCTTCATGGTGCTGGGCACGCACACGGCCAGCCCCGTGCTGTCGCTCGTGTCGGAGGTGGAGGCCTGGCAGGGCGTGAAGCTCACCGCCTCCGAGGGCACCGTGCGCACGCGCGGCCCGGGCGGCGTGGGCCGGACCGACTCCGTCACCTACGACGTCGCTGGCTACAACCCCGTCTACGCCACGTGGGAAGCGGACGCCGCCTCCAACCGCGTGACGCTGGCGTTCGACACCGCGGGGCGCACGCTCGCGCGCCCCATGGTGGTGGTGCACGGCTACACCGCCGCCACGGCGCCGACGACGGTCACCCTGGACGGCAAGTCGCTCACCGCGGACACGGACTACTTCGCGTCCGTGGATGCGGAGGGCAAGGCGCTCTGGCTCACGCTCCAGCGCGACCTGAAAGGCGCCGCCACCCTGAAGGTGGAGTAGCTCCACGCACGGGACAGGCCCCTGGCACCCTCACGAGTGCCCGGGGACTTCCCTTCCGTGCTTCACGCTGGAGCGTCAGTCCGCGGAGCCGCTGCCGCCGTAGCCCTGCGGGGCCTCCGAGCGCAGCCGCTGCCACTCGGCGCGGGCGTCCTGCTCCACGCGCTTCTGCTCGTCCACGCGGCGGCGGGCGTCCTCCACCTCGCGCTTGGTCTCCGCGACGACGGACATGAAGTTCGCCTCGGACATGTTCTTGGCGCGCACGTCCCCGCTGCGCTCCAGCGCCTTGAACTGGGCCAGGTTGAGCTCCGAGTCCGCCACCTTCAGCTCCGCGGCGCGCAGGTCCTTCTCCGCCTTGGCGGTTTCCGTCTTGCGGTCGTGCCAGGCCACCTCGGCGTCCGCGGCGACGCGCCCCGCCTCGGCGCCCTGGAGCCGGATCTTCGCCGACGCGATGGGGCTCTGCTGGCCGGTGGCCTCGGCGGCCTTCACGGCGGCCTTCTCCGCCTCCATGCGGCTCTTGGCGGCGTCGCCATTGCGGCGGGCCACTTCCGAGGCGCGCTCGGCGTCACGCACCGCCACCTCGGCGCGCGTCACGTTGTCGGCGGCCTTGGTGCGGGCCAGCTGCGCGTCACGCACCGCGCCCAGCTGGTCCTCGGGGACGCGCGCCATCATCGCGTCGTCCACTCGCGCGGCCTTCGAGCTGCCGCAGCCGGCGAGGAACGTCATGGACGCCCCCAACGCCAGTCCCACCACCCAGTGACGCTTCGTCCTGTTCTGGAACATGCTCTCGATCCCCCGTACGAAGATGACTGGGGAAGAACCTAGACACGCCCCCGTTACGCGACAGGGGTCATGGACGCCGTCGTTCCCCCTGGAATCCGTCCGCGTCCGGGCCGGCCGTGGAGCAGGCAGGCGGGGCCCCATTTCCTCTCCGCGCCGTTGCCGTCCCGCACTTTCGTCACGGGGCATGTCCCAACCCGGACGGGGTGCCTGTCTCAAGGTCGCGCGAACGACGCGCCACCAGGGAGAGGGACCACATGAAGCGAACCGGATGGGGATTCGTGCTGGGGACGAGCTGCGCGCTGATGGTCGCGGCCTGCGGCGCCGGCACCGAGGACTTCGAAAACCCCGAGGGCACCGAGTCCGTGAAGATGAGCATCTCGCTCGCGGGTGACGCGTGCGGCGTCACGTCAGCCGCGGCGACCGTGAGCGCGCAGGACCTCCCGCCTTCGTACCCCCAATCCCTCTACGTGGGGAACGGCTACATCGAAGGCTACCTGAGCAACATCCCTGTCGGGCCCCGGCGCGTCGTGGAGGTGAGGGCCTACAACCGGGCGGGGCTGGAGGTGTACGCCGGCAGCACGGCCGTGGACGTGTACCAGGGCTCCGTGGCGTACGCGCAGCTCCAGCTGAAGCGCAATCAGCAGAACTGCCCGGGCACCGGGACGGGCGACATCTACATCGTCGGCACGCTGGAGGGCACCGGTCCGTCCCAGGACGCGGGCTACGACGCGGGCCCCGGTCCGTTCGATGCGGGGCCGTTCTACGACGCAGGCAGCGCGTTCGACGCGGGCAGCGCGTTCGACGCGGGATAGAACGCGTGGAGGCGTTGTAGCGCTCAGGTGCCCCGGCCGTAGAACCACGCGGTGAGGGCCAGGCGGGTCGCATGAGCGGGCATCACCTCGTGCTCCAGCCGCTCGCTCAGGAACACCACCAGGCGGTCCAGCACCGGCGCCACCTCCACCGGGGCGCCGGTGTCCTCCGGGAACAGGCGCAGCACGCCGCCGTGCTCCGGCATCCAATCGGCGTTCGCGTACCAGATGGCGGTGAGCCGGCGATTGAACTGGCCCGGGAACGCGTCGCGGTGACGGGCGTAGTGCGCACCGCCGCCGGGGTAGCAGGCGAGCTGCAAATCGAAGCGCCCCAGCCCCAGGTACGCACCCGAGGACACGGCCTCTCCCAGCGACTGGAAGCGAAGCCACAGGGCTTCGAGCTCGGGGGCGGCGCCGGGCAGCACCCATTCGATGTGGTCGCCACGCACGGACGTCTCGAGCGCATGGTCCGCGCCGCGCCGGATGCCCGCGGGCTTCAGCGTCGCGGCCTCCACGCGCGCGAGCGCCGCGGCCCGTACCTCCAGCGCCCGCGCCTCACCGAGGAAGCCGTCCCGCACGAAGTACCCCCGCGAGCCCAGGGCCTCCACCTCCGCGTCCGTCAGCTCCACCGTGCGCCTCTCCTTCGCGAGCGCCTGTCCGGAAGCCCGCGTCCGCACGCTGCCCCAGGACGCCCCCGTTCCGGAAGCGGGTAGACTTCCCGCCCATGGCGAAGAACGTCTCGCGAGCGCTGTCCCTCCTCGCCGCCGTCGCGCTCGGCGCGCTGGGGGCCTGGGTGCTGTTGCGTCCCGCGTCCCCCCGGCTGCCGGACACCGCTGCGGTGGTGGAGCAGATGCGGGAGGTGGCCCGGCTGGAGACGCTGGACGTGTCCCTCTACAAGAAGGTCACGTTCACGCCGGAGCCCCAGGCCACGGACGCGCTGTGGAAGGACGTGCTGCTCTGGGCCAGCTACACGCTCCAGAACCCGCACGGCCGCGCCATCGTGTTCGCGGACGCGCACCTGGGGTTCGACTTCCAGCGCTTCGATTCGAGCCACCTGCGCGCAGTGGGCACGCGCGTGGACGTGCTCCTGCCGCCGATGCAAGTGACGGTGGCCCTGCGGCCCGGGGAGACGGAGATCATCGACTCCAACCTGGACAGCGCGCAGACGGCACAGCTGCTGGAGAAGGCGCGACTGGCCTTCGAAAAAGAAGTGCGACAGGACCGGCGCCTCCAGGAGAAGGCGCGTCAGTCCGCGGAGCGCTCGCTGCGGGGGCTGCTGCTCACGCTGGGCTTCCGTGAGGTGCGGTTCGTGGAGACCTTGCCGGTGGGGAGCGCGGGATGACGGAACGGTTGGAGTTGCTCCAGGGAGACATCACGCGCGTCGCGGTGGACGCGATCGTGAACGCGGCGAACTCCGGCCTGTCGGGTGGCGGCGGCGTGGACGGTGCCATCCACCGCGCGGCGGGTCCGGAGCTGGTCGCGGAGTGCCGCACCGTGGGCCGCTGTCCCACCGGAGAGGCCCGCATCACGAAGGGCTACCGGCTGCCCGCGGCACACGTCATCCACGCGGTGGGTCCTTCGTGGTGGGGCGGGGACCGCGACGAGGACGCGTTGCTGGCCTCGTGCTACCGGAGCACGTTCGCGCTGATGGAGCAGCACGGGCTGCGCACGGTGGCGTTCCCCGCCATCTCCACGGGCGCCTACGGCTTCCCCATTGAACGGGCCGCGCCCATCGCCCTGCGGGAGATCCGCGCGGCCCTGGCGCGGCGGCCAGAGCTGGAGCGCGTCACCGTGGTCCTCTTCAGCGAGCAGGACTTGAAGGCGTATCAGCGGGCACTCGGCGCGTAGGTCACGCGCTCCGCAACACATCACCTTCCAGCACGAACGCTCCGGGCACCCCGTCCGGCGCGTGCCCCAGCGTGGCGAGCCTCCGCACAGACTCACCATCCGAGTCACGGCACAGGAGCGCCACCTCGCGCCGGCCCAGACTCACGCGCAGTGGGCCTCCGCCCGTGGCGGCATCCAGCCTGCGGCGCTGTGCCTTCGTGAGCAGCCGTGCGCCGTCATGCCCGTCGCCGCCCGCCACCGCCCAGATGCCGGAGAACGCCTCCGCCAGCCGCACCTCGCCCTGGTCGATGACGACGGGCCGCACGTCCGCGGGCCGCAGCTCCAGGTTGTGCCACGCCGCCGCGTCCACCGCTTCGAGCGTGAGCCCTGCTTCCTTCAGCGCGGAGGCCGGCAGGTAGCGCACGAACTCCGCGTCCTCCAGGACGTAGAAGACCTCCAGCCCCTCGGGCCCTGGACGGAACAGCGCGCCCTGGGTCCCCGCCACGAAGCCCTGGGGCCGCAGCACCGGGCGCAGCGCGTCCAATGACATCCCCGTGGGCCCCACGCCCGAGGACAATCCGCCCAGCCTCGACGCCAGCGCCTCCACGTGCGCGGTGAGCCCCTGCGTGCCCGGTGCCTCCTGATACGCGGCGTACAGCGAGCCCACGTCCACGCGGCCCACGCCACCCGAGGCCAGCTTCACCAACAGGTCGCGGCCCTGGCGCCGGAACGCCACGCCCGCGCGTCCCAACGCGGCGGTCAGCGCGGCGGTGAACTCCGGGCGCAGCACCTGCTCCTCGGGCGCGGGCGGCGGAGGCAGGTCCGCGGCCTCCAGCTCCGCGCGCAGCAGCTTCGCCTCCGCGTCGAAGGGGTCCCGCTCCACGGCCTCCGCCACGTAGGCGCGGGCGCGCGCACCCTCTCCCTGCCGCAGCGCGAGCACGGCCAGCACCTTGAGGGCCTCCGGGTCACCGGGGCTCAGGACCAGCGCATCCCGCAGCTCGGATTCCGACTCCCGGTGCCGCTCCAGCCCCAGCAGCGCTCGCGCGAGCCCCAGGCGCACCTGGAGGTCCTTGGGGAAGTCACGCCGCAGGGCCTGCATCAACGGCAGGGCTTCGCGGTGCGCGTCCGCGTTGACCAGCGCATGCGCCACGGTGAGGCGCAGCGTGGGTCCAGGCGTGCGCGCGGCCTCGTCACGCAGCGCCTCCAGCTCCGCGCCGCTGAGCACTTCACCCGCCTCCACCTTGCGGCGCAGGCGCTCCAGTTCCGCCGGGGAAATCACGCGCGGACTCTACCCCCTCCGACCTCCTCACTTCGATGGATTGAGGCGCGGGACGACAAAGTGAAAAGCCGCCGGAGCTCCAGGCCCGTCAGTGCGTTGTGTCGTGCGTGTCTTCCGGTTCAGAGGACTCCTCCTCTCCCCGGTGCTGGGAGAGGAAGTCGTCCAATGCGCCCACGTCGATGGGCTTGCGGAACACCGCATCCACCTGCGCCAGGCTCGCGCGGTTCTGTCCCCGCACGTCCATGCCGGTGACGATGGCCAGCAGCGCCTGGGGCGTGCGCTGCCGCAGCTCGCGCGCCAGCTCCCAGCCCGTCATCTCCGGCATCACCGCGTCCAGCAGCGCGGCGTCGTAGGGGTGCTTCTCCCAGATGCGCAGGGCCACTTCCGGACTGTGCGCCACCTGCACCTCGTAGCCCTCCTCGCCCAGCACCTCCGCCATCATCCGCGCGTTGTCCAAATCATCGTCCACCACCAGCACGCGGCGCGCGCGCCGGGGCAGGCGCGGCACGCCTCCCGGAGCCATCCGGGGCACCGGCTGCGACGTGGGCGCGGGCTCCCCGGCCGAAACGTCGCGGAAGCGCGGCAGCCGCACGAGGAAGCTCGCGCCCGAGCCGTCGCGCCGGTTCTCCACCGTCAGCTCTCCGCCCCAGCGCTGCACCTGCGTGCGCGCCACCGCCAGGAACAGCGAGAACTGCGGCGCCCCCGGGTCCCTGCGCAGCGGGTCGAACAGGCCCGCCAGTTCATCCTGCGCATAGGGCTTTCCCCCGTCCTCGATGCGCAGGTCCAGCCAGTCCTCCGCCGCCGGACGGGAGCGAATCACCAGCGTGCCGCCGCCCTCCATGCGGTCGCGCGCGGACAGCATCAGGTTGACGATGAGCTCTCGGAAGAAGCCCGCGTCCGCGTTCACGCCCCACGGGAAGCCCAGGTCCAGCTCCGTGTGCACCGGGTGCTCGCGCTGCTCCAATTCGCCCCGGGCCAGCTCCAGCGCCTCGCGCACCGTCTGGTCCACCGGCACGTTGCCCAGGTGCTCCTCGGTGCGCTGCACGTTGAACTCCTGCAGCCGCGCCACCAACTCGCCAATGTTGCGCACCGTCTTGTCCAGCGCGTCGACGTGCTCGGGCTTGTATTCGCGTTGCAACAGCGTGATGCGCAGCCGCAGCACGTTGAGGAAGTTGTTGAGCGCGTGCGCGGCTCCGCTCGCCAGCTGCCCCAGCGCCTGCTGCCGGGTGCGCCTCAGGAGCTGTCCCTGGAGTCTGCGCACCTCGTCGTGCGCGTTCTCCAGGGCCTTGGTCTTCACCGCGGCCTCGGTGCGGTCGCTGAAGGTCTGGATGACGCCCGCCAGGACCTGGTCCTCCTCCCACACCGGCGTGGCGCTCATCTCCAGCGTGGCGTCTCCACCGCCGGGGCGCTCCACCTGCATCATCACGCCGCGCACCGGCCCCTTCTCGCGCAGCGCGCGCAGGAAGGGCATGTCCTGCACCTTGAAGGGCTCGCCCGTGGGGTGCCGCGCGTTGACCTGGGTGAGCACGGGCCCCAGCGAACCGGTGGCGCGCGCGCCCACCACCGCGCGCATGGGCACGCCCATCAGGCGGCTCACCGGCGGCGAGGCGAAGGACACCGTGCCATCCGTCTCCGCCAGCAGGATGCCCACCTCCACGTGGTTGAGCACCGACTCCATCACCGCAGCCTCGCGGAAGCGCACCTCCTCCGTCTTGAGCACGCGCGCGTAGGAGGCCTGCGCGGACGCGTCCGCCTCCCACACCAGCTCCGACACCAGCTCCGCCACGTCCGCGTGGATGACGCCTCCGTTGCGGCGCGCATAGACGTAGAGCAGCACCTCCTGGAGCGACTTGAACTCGCGGGTCAGGTCCTCGGGTTCGAAGTTCTGGTCGTACCGGAAGGCCCCGTGCGAACGCACCACCTCCGGCCACAGCCGCACCGCGTCCTCACCGCGGTCCTCGAGCAGCCGGGCAAGCTCGTCCAACAGATAGCGCAGCGGTGCGCGCAGGTCCCGGCCGGGGACCTCCACCTCGTACGTCTCCGCGCGCAGGCGCTTGGACCACAGGCGCGTGATGCGCTCGCCCTCGTCCGAGAGCAGGCCTGACAGCGCGGCGATGGCGGTATCGGAAGATGGCACGCTCAAGGGCGCACGATGCGCACGCTCCAGGCGCCCAGCCACCCGCCCCCCGTCTCTTCGTGGTGCGGCAATGTCAGGCGTTCCACACGAACGCCTCCATCACGGGTCCCGAGCGCCCGCCTGCCCGGCCGCCCTGGCAAAGGCGAGCGGTCGTCCCCACCTTTCCAGGCACGGATGAGCACGAAGGAGCACAGGAAGAACGACCTGGAGCAGCCTGAGATATCTCAGCAGGCCATGGCGCAGCTCTTCCGTGGCGAGCTGAGCCGCTCGGACACGTGGCGCACGCGGCTGGACACGACGACGAACTGGGCGCTCACCACGACGGCGGCGGTCATCTCCTTCGGCTTCGCGTCGCCGGAGAGCTCGCACGTCACGTTCCTGGTGGGCATCTGGATGGTGGTGTCCTTCCTGCTCATCGAGGCGCGGCGCTACCGCTACTACGACCTGTGGAACCGCCGCGTGCGTCTGCTGGAGGACGGCTGGTGGGCGCCGATGCTGCGGCGCGAGCCGGTGGATCCAGACGCGCTGCGGGAGCTGGCGGTGGAGATGTCCCGGCCGCAAATCCAGCTGTCGCTGGTGTCCGCCATCGCGACGCGGCTCAACCGCGCGTACGGGCCCATCCTCATCGTCCTGTTGGTGACCTGGTTCTTCAAGGTCTACAGCCACCCGCGTCCGCCGCGCGACTTCGGGGACTTCGTGGAGCGGGCGCACGTGGCCTGGATTCCGGGGCCGGTGGTGATGGCCGCGCTGCTGTTCCTCACCGTGGCGGCGGCGTACCTCTTCACCGCGTCCTTCTTCATCCGGTCGCCGCTGGGCGAACTGCGCACCCGGCCGCGCGGACGCCGGGCGGCGATGTGGGAGGCCTTCTACCGGCCCTACGCCATCCAGCGCCGCAAGCGCCCGCGGCCCCCGGGCGCGCGCGCCAACGCGCCGCGCCCGCCCGCCCCGTTCGACCACTGACTCAGCCGCCGAGCTGCGCGCCTACCTGCGCCATCAGCGACATCACCCGGGCGCGCGTGGGCGCCTGGAGGTCCGGCCGCAGCGCGATCGCCTGGAGCATCTGGAACACGGGCGTGCCCCCCTCCAGGTGCTGGGCCGCGACCGCCAGCAACGCGGGCTCTTCACCCGCCGCCAGCCCTCCGGCCACCACCCACGCCCGCAGGTGCTCCAGCGCACCGGCGTCAAGAGGCCGCGTGTTCAGCGCGTCCAGCAGCGCCCGCTGCACGCTCCGGTCCTTCTCCGTCCCCAGCGCGTCCAGCAAGAGCCGCGTGGCCAGCTCCTGCGGGGCCTGGCGCAGCGCATCCGCGGCCGCGGCCCGCACGTCCGGGGACTCCGCGCGCAGGTGCGGCGGCACCACGTCCACCAGCCGCTCCGCCGCCGTGCCCCCCAGCGCGCGCAGCGCGTGCGACCGGTCCTCGTCCCCCGGCGCCTGGGCCACGGCGTTCTCCAGCGTCCGCACCGCCGCTCGCGCCTCCGCCGACTCCGGGTTCAAACGCGAGGACCAGGCCCCCAGCGCGTACGACGTGGCCCGCTCCACCGGGACGTCGTGCTCCGTCCGGGCGCGGTCCAGCAGCCCGTTGAGCATCACCCCCATCTCCGGCTCCGGCTTCGTCACGAACCCCGCGCGCTGCACCATCATCACGTACGCGCCCGTGTGCTCCCGGGCCTCCGGCGCCTGGAGGAGCGTGCGCAGCGTGGCCTGCGCCTGCGGGTGACCCGCGCCCACCAGCAGGTCCAGCATCAATTCACGCATGCCCGGGTGCGTGCCCGGCTTCAGGAACAGCCGCGCCAGCTCCTGGCAGCGCTTCGGCTCCAGTTGCAGCGCCGCGATGGCCCGCCGCGCGAACACGTCCAGCCCCGCGATGGCATCCGGACTGGTGGCGTCCTCCAGCGTCTCCAGCAGCTCGTCCACCGTCATGCCCTCCGCCTGACTGCGCAGCTGTGCCGTCTCCGGGTCCGTGTCGAAGGCGATCTGTGACGGCGTGCGCACCACGAGCTTCTGCTCATCCGAAGGAGGCAGGGGCTGCATCTCGCGCGACTGGTACGTCAGCCGCAGGCGCAGCCGCTTGGACACCAGCGCGCGCCCGTCCGTGCCCAGCGCGTCCAACACCTCGTCCTGGGTGATGGCGACGAGGTGTCCCTCCGCGTCGCGGTCGAAGGCCGTGAGCGATCCCAGCTCCTGCTTCGCCACCGTCGCCGCGCCCGCCGCGCGCAGGCTCTGGTAGCGCGTCCTCCGGCGCGTCAGCCGCGAGGTGTCCCCGGGCTCGAAGGCGAACGTCGACGCCACGTCGCCCGTCTGCGTGGACTCGGTGGCCGTCCACGACGGCTCATCGCGCAGCTCGGAGGGAAACAGCTCCGCCGCCAGCGTCTGCGCGAACTGGCGGAACAGCGGGGGCTCCGCCTCGGAGAAGCGCACGGCCTGGAGCGCGCCGCGAGCATCCAACTCCAACCAGGCGCTGGCGGTGTCCGGAAGGTGGGCCTGGAGCGCCGCCGCGTCGGGCAGCAGCGCCTGGCCGGAGAGGACGGCCTCGTGCCGCGCCAGCCGGCGCAGCGTCAGTCGCAGCCGGGTGCCGGTCGCGCGGGACTCCAACGCCTGGAGCACGAGCTCGCCGTCCAGGTGCAGCACGCCCTCCAGCTCCTGGGCCTTCGCGCCCGGCCCCGGCATGGGCAGCGCCACGCGCGTCAGGTCGTCCCAGACGAGGTGGAAGGTGTGCGCCTCGCCCACGCGCCAGCGGAACAACGGCAGCCGGTGGGAGGACTCGGAGGCCTCCACCGTCGCGGCGGACGAGGACGGATTGGACAGCCAGAAGGGCAACGCACCCAGGCACACCAGGGCACCCAGGCCAGCCACGCCACGAACGAGGGTCGAGCGACGCATGAAACACTCCAGCGGGAAAAGTCGAAGGAAGAAGGGAACCACTCCCCGGGGCCGTTGGAGGCGGCCCCGGGGTCATGCGGGAGCGCGGCTAGTAGAGCTGCGCGAGCGGCAGGTAGTGCTGGTCGTTGAAGAGCTGCGTGCTGGTGCCGAAGCCCTGCCACGACACGATGGGGAACTCGACCTTCAGGAAGCCCAGCTCCCCGAACAGGGAGAGCCGGCCATCCAGCGAGCGCAGCGTCATGTTGAGGCTGGTCCCCAGGCCCAGGTACAGCGTGTTGGGGTTCGTCGGGTGCGAGGGCGAGCTCAGCGCGACGCCGATGCGGCCCTCCAGCGGCAGGCTGAAGCTCAGGATGGTCAGCGAGCCGCGCACGCCCACCTGGAGGCCCGGGATACCGAAGGCCACCGCCACGAAGCCGTTGGCGGACGCGTAGGGCCCGATGCTGCCCAGCAGGTCCAGCGTGATGAGGTTGCGCGCGCAGTCACGGCCCAGGGCGCCGCCCATCGACGTGGCGATGCCCACCTCCACGGACAGGCCGCCGCTCACCGTCACGGGGATGAACCACACCATGAAGGTGGCGCTCGCCTTGGCCGCGTCCTTGTCCACGAAGGGCTTGCGCTCGATGAAGGTGAAGCGCGCCGGGTAGGACTTGTCGAACGTGAAGACGGACTTGCCGAGCACGCGCGCGCCCAGCTCCACGCGGATGGCGGAGGGCTGCGTGGACGCGCGGCCGGACAGCCAGGCGATCTCCGTGCGCACCGGGCTGAACACGTTCGCGTAGAGGCCCAGCTCGCTGAAGATGGCGGCGTTGGTGTCGCACCAGTTGCCGGTGAACGCGGAGCCGGGCGTGGACAGCTCCCAGCCCGCGCGCAGCGAATAGCCACCGCCGAAGTTGTTGTCACCCGCGTAGCCGCCCGCGGAGAAGTCCTGCGCCTGGCGCTTGGTCATGGTGACCGGGTTCGTGGGCGGCTGCTGATTCGCCGCCTGCTGCGCCAGGTACTCCGCCATGGCCTTGACGTACGCATTCACCAGCGTCGGGTTGAGCGTGTAGTCCTTCTGGTCCAGGCCCTTGATCTTCAGCCGGTCCGCGTTGCGGATGAAGCTCTCCGCGCCGAAGTCGTTGCCGGTGACGGTGAGGCACTGGCGCAGGTCCGCCTCGCGGCGGGGCACCATGACCGCGTCCACCATGGCCTTGTAGCGACGAGGGCTCCAGTCACACGCCGTGGCCTTGCTGGTGTCGAGGCAGCCCTCGGAGTCCGCCTTCACCAGCGACTCCTCCAACTGCTTGTCCAGACCGTACAGCTGCTCGGCGACCCTCTCATCCAGCTCCACCGTGCTGAAGTCGCGGCTGCGCAGCATCTCCGACTCGCGCTGCCAGCCGGCGTAGACGGCGTTGCGCCGCTCCAGCAGGGCGGAGAAGGCCTCCTGGCGCTGCTGAGAATCGTTGAGCACGTCGTCGGCGACCTTGCTCAGCGACTTGCTCAGGGCCTGGTGCCACGCGTCCGAGGGCAGCACCGCCTGACGGGCCTCCACGTTGTTCGCCTTCAGCGCCGCCTCGGAGGTGAAGACGTAGCCCTTGGCGCCCTTGGGGTACGGCCCCGGCACGAAGCGGAAGTACGCGTTCTTCTCCACGCGCGTCTTGCCGTCCCAGAGGGGCGCCTGCTTCACCCCGTCCTTGCTGAACAGCGTGCGCTCCGCGATGCCTCCGGAGCCGTAGGCCGCGGTGAACACCGCGCGGAAGTCGTCGCCGAAGCGGCCCGCGTTCTGCTCGAAGCGGCTGAAGTCGTAGTGCTTCTCGTGCACGTACTCCTGGCACGAGCGCTCCAGCACGCCGTTGGCGTCCCACTCATTGCGCTGCTTGTTGTACGCCTGCTCCACCTTGGTGAGGTTCTTGTAGTCCTTGCGCGCCAGCACCTGGCCGCGCTGCACCTGGCCCACGACGGACTCATCCGAACCGGAGAAGAGCGTGTCGAGGACGGCGTTGGGCTGCACGGCCACGGACTCCACGCCGCCGCCCATGCTCTCGGGCAGCAGCGCGGTGCGCTTGGACGCGGTCGTGTAGCGGGCCTTCCACTCGGACTCCATCAGGCCCTGGCAATAGGAGTCGTTCTCCTGGCCGCACGAGGACGCGCGGTAGTCCACGTTGGAGCACTCGGTCAGCGTGGGTTGGGTGCAGGGGGCCGCCAGCGCCTGGGGGGCCGCCAGCGACAGGGTGGACAGCATGGCCCAGCGCACGGGGTGCGGCAGCCGGACAGGGGTTCTGCGCGAACTCATGAAAGCCTCATCTCGGGGAACGCACGGGCCAGCAGGGCCCGGACGCCGCAGCCCATGAGCACGATGCGTGCCGGGCCTCTTCACCCCGCGCGCCAGAGGGAGCAGCGAGGGAGCGCCTGGCGCCGTGAGGACGCGCAGACCACAAACGGCAAGTTCAGCCGTTGCCCCGAAGGCAACGACAGACACTCCGGGCCTGGGGCGCGATACACGTTCGACACATGCGTTGGGCGCACCCTCCGCGGGGGCCGGCCCCCCGCCGTCACGCCCCCGGGCGGGTCAGCCAAGGCCCCCTGCCGGGCGGCCGGACGGACCACCCGGGCTGATGGGGGCCATGCCCAGGGGTAAATCCCGGGTGCTTTCGCCCTTCCGGCCCTCCCGGATTTGTGGTGTGAACCGCCCCCATGGCGAACACGCGCATTGTGACGGTCATCAACGGCGACGGCATCGGTCCCGAGGTTTCGGCGGCCACCATCCGCGTCCTGGAAGCCCTCAAGGTCCCCCTGGAGTTCGAGTTCAAGGACGCGGGCACGGAGGTGGTGGCCAAGTTCGGCACCAACCTGCCCCACGAGACGGTGGAGGCCGTGCTCCGCAGCGGCGTGGCGCTCAAGGGCCCCACTGGCACCGTCGTGGGTGGCGGCCTGCCCTCCGCGAACGTGGGCCTGCGCAAGCGGCTGGACCTGTACTCGTCCCTGCGCCCGGTGAAGAGCGTCCCCAACGTCAAGACGCGCTACGAGAACGTCGACCTGGTCGTCGTTCGTGAGAACACCGAGGACCTCTACGCGGGCCTGGAGCACATCGTGGTGCCGGGCGTCGTGGAGGCCATCAAGGTCATCACGGAGAAGGCGTCCACGCGCATCGCCCGCTTCGCCTTCGAGTACGCCAAGAAGAACGGCCGCAAGAAGGTGTCCGCCATCCACAAGGCGAACATCATGAAGCTGTCGGACGGCCTCTTCCTGGACTGCTGCCGCAAGGTCAGCCGCGAGTTCCCGGAGGTCGCGTACGACGAGGTCATCGTCGACAACCTCTGCATGCAGCTGGTGAAGGACCCGACCCGCTTCGACGTGATGGTGCTGGAGAACCTCTACGGCGACATCGTCAGCGACCTGTGCGCGGGCCTGGTGGGCGGCCTGGGCATGGTGCCGGGCGCCAACATCGGCGAGCGCACCGCCGTCTTCGAGGCCGTGCACGGCACCGCCCCGGACATCGCGGGCAAGGGCATCGCGAACCCCACCGCGCTGATGATGTCCGCGGTCATGATGCTGGAGTGGCTGGACCTGCGTGAGGCGTCCCAGCGCATGGCCAACGCCATCCAGAAGGTCTACGGCGGCGAGTCGAAGGTGCGCACCGGCGACCTGGGCGGCAGCGCCACCACGCGCGAGTTCACCGACGCCATCATCGCCGCGCTGTAATCCTCGGCGCGCGGCGCGGTACCGCTGCGAAAGCCAAGGGGGCGGGAGGATTTCCTCCGGCCCCCTTCGTGCTTTCAGCCGACGATGACCTTGCGGACGCCCCGAGCTTCCAGGAGCGCGGGAAGCCGTTCGCGCTGGTCGCCCTGCAACACCAGCGCGTCCTCCTCCACCACGCCACCGCAGCCCAGGCCGCCCTTGAGCGCCTTGAGCCAGGTGTCCAGCTGGGCGGCGGGCAGCCCCAGCTGCTCCACCACCGTCACCTCCTTGCCGCCCCGGCCCTTGCGCTCCATGCGCACCACGGCGCGCGCGGGGCCCTTGGGCTCCGGCTTCTCCCGAGGCGGGGGCGGAGGCGGCCCGGCGGGCAGCGCTTCCCGCTGCGCGGACAGGGCGGCGAAGGGGTTGTTGAAGGGCCCCGGCGGCGGGGCCTCGTCCTTCTTGTCGCGCTTGCCCATGGCGTCCTTCGCGCTCCTGTCCCCTTACGGGTGGGCGTGGCCCTCGTGGCCGGGGGAGCCGGTGCCCCGCGAGCGCGGAGGCGGCAGGGCGCTGAAGGCGGGGGCGTCGGGGTTTCCGCTCGCCAGCACCAGCGCGTAGATGAGCGGCGCGAACGGCGGCACTTCACGGCCGTTCACCAGCACCAGCGGCGTGCCCTGGATGTTGAAGCGCATGGCGTACTCGACATCCTGGCGCAGCTTCCCGATGGTCTCCGGCGCAGTCATGCACGCCTCCAGCTGCGGGCGCGCCACGGAACCAGAGCTGGCGATCTCCATCACCTTGTCGGTGTCCAGGAAGGCCTGCGCGGCGAAGAGCCTCTCGCGCAGCGTCCAGAAGTCCTTGGCGCCCTCCAGGCACACCGTGGCCCGGGCCGCGGCGCAGCGCACGCTGAGCGCGTCCGGACCGCGGTTGGGGATGGCCGGGTTGCACTGGCCGTCCAGCGGGAACTGCCGCGCCTCCACGGACAGCATGCCCTGGGGCGCGTGCTGCTTGATGGCGGCCAGCTCCTCCACCAGCATCTTGCAGTGGGGGCACTTGCTGTCGGTCCACTCCAGCACCTTCACCGGCGCGTCCGCCGGGCCGTAGAGGGCGCGCGACGGATAGGCCGCGAGCTTCGGCGTGGCCGCGCGATACACGGCGAGCGCATCCGACAGGAACTGGCGCTGCTGCGGCTCCAGTCTGGCGATGAACTCTCCCAGCGTGGCGGGCGGCGCGGGCGGAGGCGGCGGCATGGGGGAGTTGGGGCCGGACGTGTTCGGCGCCTGCGTGGAGGCCACTGGCGGCAGGAAGGCGCCGGCCTTCGGCGCGTGCGGCGTGGCCCGGCCGGGCATCAGCATGGCCACGAAGGCGACGGCGGAGATGCCCACGGTCCACTTGAGCGTGTCGCCCCACTCGCCCGCCTGGGGCATCAGGGGGCCGGGCAGGCCGCGCCACGCCACGCCGGTGAAGACGAGCACCAGCGCGTAGGTGCCCATGCAGGTGGGGCACACCACGCCCAACTGGGCGCTGACGGCGGCGAAGACGATGATGGAGACGACGCCCGCGAGCGCCAGCAGGCGCAGTCCGTTGGTGGCCGGGCGCACATCGCGGCCCGCCTTGGCCCACGCGAGGTACAGCGCGGAGAGGCCCACGGCGGCCAGCCCCCACACCAGGCCCAGGCCCGCGATGGGGATGCCCAGCGTGTCGTGCACGGCGCTGGCGAAGTCCGAGTTCCAGACGGTGGCGCAGTTGACGGTCTCGCTGATGCTGCAGGCGGTGGAGCCGCCCGCGCGCACCGTGAGCAGCTCCAGCCATTGATAGACGGCGAGCCCGCTGGTGACGAGTCCCAGCACCAGCAGGCTCGCCGTCTATCCTGTCTCCTATACACATCTGACGCTGCCGACGACCGCATAAGTGTAGCTCTCGGTGGGCG
>NZ_RAWQ01000128.1:0-30482 GCF_003668965.1 Corallococcus sp. AB030 | reverse complement strand
GGGGAGGGGGTTGGGAGTGCGCCCCCCGGACCGCGACGCCTCGTGAGGCTAGTGGCGGCCGCCGCCGCGCTCGCAGCGGTCGGGCAGGCTCAGCTCCGCGCCGTCGAGCGTGCCGTCGCCGCACTCCGGACCGAAGGTGAGCACGTGGCTGGCGCCGTCCGCGGTGGTGCGCGTGAGCGTGCCGCTCGTGGGCCAGGGGCACACCTCGCGCGACGGCCGGACGATGCCCGCCAGCGTCACGGTGCCCTGCGAACCATCCAGCGCGGTCTCCGTGTACGCGCCGTCGATGGTGCGCACCGGCGGCGTGTCCGTGGAGAACGCGACGGACAGCGAGCCCTCCAGCCGCACCGACTGCACCACCGTGCCCGCGGCATCCGTGCGCGTGCGGGTCACGTCCGCCTGCGTGCTCTTGCGCTGGGGCGGAGCGCCGTCCACCAGCTCCGCCGTGGAGGCGGTGGTGCCCTTCACGGTGGAGACCTCGCCGTCGGAGTTGGTGCCTGAGACCTCGAAGGTGACGGTCTGGCTTTGCGTCACCGCGCCCGTGCAGTCCTCGGCAGCTTCGTACGCGTTCACGATGTCCACCGTGCCGCTGGTAGGGCCGCCGGGGCCCTTGCCGCCCGGCTTTCCGCCGCCCTTTCCGCCGCCCTTTCCGCCGTCGAAGGACTGGCCACGCACCTGCGAGCCCTCGCCGCCCTGCGGGGGAGGAGGCTGATCACCACCGCCCGGAGGCTGGCCGCCACCACCGCCACCACCGGGAGGCTGGCCGCCGCCACGGCCGGGACCCTCGGGGCGCGTGGGGGGCGCGCAGTCGGTCCACTCCAGGTGCACGGTGGCGGGCAGCGTCTTGCCACACACCTCCACGGTGGTGATGTCGGGGCTCTCGTCACAGTGAAAGCCTTCAATGGCCTGGGGGCGCAGCTTGTCCAGGCCGTGCAGGAGGCTGGACACCTCCACCGCGTCACTCGAGTCCGACGTGGCCTCCACCGCCTGGGACACATCCGACGTGGCGTCCGTGGTCGAGCTCTGCGACCCGCCGCCGCAACCGACCGTCATGGTGCCCACCACCAGCGCGACTGCTCCCAGCCACTGACTGCCCCTGTTCCAGTGCCTCATGAGTGCGTGCTCCCTTGTCATCCGGTGCCCGGCCGCTGTCCGTCCGCCCCCATGAGACGAAATGAATTTCCGCCGTGTTCCCGGCGGGGATTTTCCCGCGGCTTTTTGAGCATGCACCGGGGCCGGATAGAGTGCCGCCGACCGTGAACGACGAGCTGCGCGCACTCATCCTCGAAGCCCAGGACGGCAGCGTGCGTGCCTTTGAGATGCTCGTGTCCTCGCACCTGCCGCGCGTGCGCCGCTTCGCGCGGGCCTTCGCCGCGTCGGACTCGGACGTGGATGACCTGGCGCAGGAAGCGCTGGTGAAGGTCTACAAGAACCTGCGCTCGTTCCGCTTCCAGTCCGCGTTCCAGACGTGGCTCTATTCGGTGGTGCGCAACGCGTTCTATGACGCCACCCGCAGCCGCGCCGGCCGCGAGCGCTCCCGCGAGGAACCGCTGGAGCAGGAGCACACGAAGGCGGCGTCGGACGCCGAGTCCGCGGATGAAGGAATGATGCGAGCCCAGGAGCGGGACCGGCTGTGGCGGGCGCTCCGGGGGCTGCCGCCGGAGTTCCGCACGGCGGTGGTGCTCTTCGACGTGGAGGGCCACAGCTATGAAGAGGTGGCGGACATCGAAGGGGTGCCCGTGGGCACCGTGAAGTCGCGCCTGTCGCGGGGCCGGGCGCACCTGAAGGCCCTGCTGGCGGGGGGCCAGGGCCCCGGCGGCCCGGAAGATGACGCGCCGGTGGGAACATCCGGGCAGGACATTTCGTCGCATGCTGCGAGGAGCAGGAGATGAGTGAGCCCGAGGACAGGGAGGACCGCGCGCTGCGCGAGCGTCTGGCGGCGCTGCGGGACGACGCGCCCGGGCCCGACTTCCAGGCCCTGCTCCACCGGCGGCTCGTGGAGGCCGGTCCTCCCACACCGGCGTCGGGGTGGGATGCGGTGCGGGACTTCTGGCGCCGCCGAGCGCCGGTGCTGTGGCCGGCGGTGGGCATCGCCATGGGCGTGGCCACCTTCCTGGTGCTGGGCGCGGTGCGAGGCACGCCTGGAGTCCCGGAGACGGAAGCCCCGGGGATGGCGGAGATCGAGCGGCCCGGCACGCAGGTGCCGGTGAGCAAGGTGGCGGTCATCAAGTTGGACTTCACGGCGGACGTGGCCGTGGAGCAGGCGGACTTCCAGGTGAGCCTGCCGGAGGGGCTGTCCTTCTGGGCGGACGGAGAGGAATTGCCGCTGCGCTCCTACCAGTGGACGCAGCCCCTGAGCGCGGGCAGCAACGTGATTCCCATCGCGGTGCGAGGCCAGCGGCCGGGGCGTTATCTGGTGACGGCGCTGGCGCGTGCGGGCGACCAGCGCATCGAGCACGACGTGGTGCTGGAGGTCACGGGCGGATGAAGACGGGGTTCTCGACACCGGCGCTCGCCGTCCTCCTGTGGCTGGGAGGCGGGGCCGCGCACGCCCAGCAGACACCGGCCCCACCGCCAACGGAGGCCGCGAGGCCGCCCGAGGCCCCCGTACCGCCCCCACCGTCCGGAGCGCAGCAGGCGCACGTGCGCAGTTCGCACACGGTGGACGTCATCGCGCCGGGAGAACAGGTGGACACCATCCTGGGGCGCAGGAACGCGGAGCGCCCTCCCCCACCGCCCCGGGGCGACACGGCCCGTCCCCCTCCGGGTCCGGACGCGCGTGGCCCTTCGGGTGGACCGGGACAGGACGGCCGGCCCAACGGATCGCGCCCGCCAGGGGACGAGGGCCGCATGCGCTCGCCGTCCCCGAGGACCGACGGAGCACCACCGCCGCCCAATCAGCAGCCTCCCGCGCAGCCCCAACAGCCGCCGCGGCGCTGAAGGCGGGGTCGTCAGCGCAGGAGGGTTCCCGCCTCGAATCTCCAAAACCTGTCCGACTGTCCGACAGGTTTCCGCAGCCCGGATGAAGCGGCGGCCCCCTGCCGCGGTTGTCCAAAACCTGTCCGACTGTCGGACAGGTTTGTCCGGGTCGCCGCCAAGGGGGCGTGTTCCCTCAGGGTTCTCGACTCGCCTCCATCTGGACGGGAGTCATGTCAGAGGACCTGGCGACGCCGTGAGCACGGACTGGGTCGGTGCGCACCGGGCTCTCTCCCCGTGCCGGATGGCGCGGTGCGCTGCCCTCGCACCCGTGCGGGGAATGCGCTACGTCGCGGTGCGTGTGGACGGGCCTGCTGCTCCTGGTGGCGCTCGCGGCCGGGGAGCCGTTGGAGGACGCGCGCGAGTCCTTCGCGGCGGGCCGGTACGCGGAGGCGGAACAGCAGGCGCTCCAGGCCCCACCTTCTGGCGCCTCGCTGTACCTCGTGGGACTGGCCCGCTTCCGCTTGGGCCGTCCCGCGGAAGCGCTGGAGGCCCTGGAGGCCGCGGGGCACGCTTCGGATGCTCCGGAGCCCGACGCCTGGAACTTCAACCGGGGCGCATGCCTCTACGCCCTGGGGCGCTTCGCGGAGGCGGAGGAGGCTTTCGCGCGCGTCCGTGAAGGTGCCCCACTCGCCCGCGTGGCGTGGATCAACGCTGGCTTCGCCGCGTTCGACGCGGGCGCTCCGGACCGTGCCGCGCAATGGGCGGAGCGGGCCTCGCCGGGTGCATCCACGGCGGAGGCGCTGCAGGTAGAGGAGCTGCGCGCCCTGGTCTCGCCCGCCGTGAACGAAGGGGATGAGGCCTACCGGCAGGGACTCGCGTCCTTCGACGCCGGCCGGTTCGACGAGGCCCGTGCGCACTTCCTGCGCGCGGCGGAGCGACAAACCGACTCAGGCAGGGCCCGGCTCATGGCGGGTGCGTCGGCCTGGCGCATGGGCTCACGCGCGGAGGCCCGCGAGGACCTCACCGCGGCGCTCGCGCTGACGTTGACCCCGCTGGACCGCGCGACGGCGTATCAGTACCTGGACCTGCTCTCCCACGGACTGCGCTCCAGCGGCCCGGCCCTCTGGGCCTCCGCGACCGTGGGGCCGGGCTTCGACAGCAACGTGCTCCAGGTAGGCGTCGCGGCCCGCGACGTGTCCGGCGCGAACGCGGACGTGGTGACCGCGAGCCCCTTCGCGGAGGCCAGCGTGGGCATCACCGCGCGCTTCCGCCTGTCCGACCGGCTCTTCGCGGCCCTGTCCTACGGCGGCAGCCAGCGCGCGTATTCCGAATCCTCCGTGCGGGACTACTCGCTCCAGCTCCACCGCGCGACGGCGGCCGTGGAGTGGGAGGCCGCGCGCCGGGTGCGAGTGGGGCTCCTCGCGGGAGGAGACATCTTCTTCACCGGCCTGGCCGACTTCCGGGGGCTCCAGGCCTCCGTGAATGCCAACGCGTGGCTGGCCTGGGACGAAACCGAACACACCAGCACGCGGCTGGACCTGGGCGCCGCCGGCAAGGACGGAATTGGAGAGGAGTTCGCCTACCTCACCGGTCCACGCCTGGATGCGACGCTGTCCCAGGAATGGCGCCTGGGGCCCGCGAGCATCACCGCGTGGTACCGCTACCGGCAGGACCGCATCGGCACGCTGGAGCAATCCTTCACCAGCGAGGACACGACTCTCGTGTCGCAGACGTATGTCATTCCGTTCGGCTTCACGGGCCACGCCGTGGGCGTGGCCAGCCGGTGGCAACCCCTGCCATGGCTCACCGCCAGCCTGGACGCGGACGTGGAGTGGCGCCGCTACCTGGAGGACAACGCCCTGCGCGTCGTGACGGCCGGAGGAGACACCGAGACGTGGGACGTCCGCCGCCGCCACGACACGCGCTTCGTGCTCATCCCCTCCGTGAGCGCCCGGCTGTCGAGCCACCTGCGGCTCACCGCTCGCTACGAGTTGCTGGTGAACCGCTCCAACATCGACACGCGACTGACGGACGACGACCCCGCCGCGTGCGAAGGCGCGGAGCACCTCTGCCACGCGTATGACGCCACGAACGGCAACTACGAGAAGCACGGGGTGATGCTCCAGCTCGAAGCCGTGTGGTGAGCCGGCCCCGCGTGTCCGCTCCCCGATAGCGCTGTCCATCCACGGGGTGGGGCCTTCAGGCAAGGCAGCGTGGAGGAAGTGTTGCAAGGGCTGTGATGCCTCTCCACCTTGCCGCACGACGAACCCACGACAGAGGAGGCACACCATGCCCATGTCCCGACTGCCGCTGATGCTCGCCGCGACCACGGCGCTTTGTTTCTCCGCGGGTTGTTCCAAGAAGGGGATGCACAAGGAGGAGTCCAAGGAGCCGATGTCCGCCACCGCGATGTCGTCCACGGGGGACCAGCGCTGCCCCATGTCAGTGCCGGGCGCGCAGGTCCAGACGCAGGACACGTCCGACGGCGTGGCGCTCATGTTCACCACGTCCGACCCGTCGCAGGTGTCGGACCTCCAGGCGCGCGCCCGGCGGATGCTGAACGAGCAGTCCAAGCGCACCGCCAGCGCGGAGACACCCCTGGACCTGGCGCAGGAGGAGGACCTGGGCGACAGCGCCACGGAGATGCAGGATGGCCGCGACGATAGCGGCACCGGCGGAGGTGGCGCCCAGGGCATGGCCGGGGCGCCCAGCGTCCCCTCCAAGGCCGTGGCAACGGACACGCCGGAGGGCATCACCATCACCTACTCCGCGCAGGACCACATGCAGCAGCGCCAGCTCATCGACGAGGTCCACGAGACCGCCCGCCAGCTGAAGGGCGGCAACTGCCCCGGCATGTAGCCCATGCCCACGCGCCGGGACGGCGTGACGAGCGCCGTCCCGGCGGAAGTCCTACCGGCGGAACACCACCGTGAGGTTGTTGCTCGGCATCTCCACCACGCGCTCGCGCTGGAGCCCGTGGCGCGCCGCCTCCGCGGTCACCGCGCCCAGCTCGCGCACGCCCCAGGACGGGTCGCGCGCGCGGAGCGATTCGTCGAAGGCGAGGTTGCTCGGCGCGGTCTCCTTCCCCTCCACGAAGTAGGGGCCGTACAGCACCAGCCGTCCGCCCGGACGCAATACCCGCGCCGCGCCCCGCATCAATCCCTGGCAGGCCGCCCACGGCGAGATGTGGATCATGTTCACGCAGAGCACGGCGTCCGCGTGCTCCACCGGCCATGCGTCCGAGCTCGCGTCCAGCAAACGCGCGGGCAGGACGTTGGCCAGCCCTTCCTCCACGCGCCACGCGTCGATGCTCTCCAGCGACGACGGGTCGCCGTCCGTCGGCTGCCAGTTCAGCCCCGGGAACGCCTTCGCGAAGAAGGCCGCGTGCTGGCCGGTGCCGCTCGCCACCTCCAGCAACGTGCCCTCCGTGGGCAGCACCTCCCGGAGGATGGCGAGGAGCGGTTCGCGGTTGCGTTCGGTGGCCGGGGCGTGACGCTTCATGCCCTCCCCTCTTCCACACCCGAGCACGCGAGGAAAGGCCTCTCGCGGAAGATTGCAATCACAGTCAAACCGGAGGCCGCCCGCGCACGGAATCCGCAACACTTTCCGGGACCTGTCGAAAACCTCCTGCCTCGACTCGCCTCATCCCCCAGGCAGGAGTGACCTTGACGTTCTTCAACCGGAATGTTTCACGCATGCTGTGCTCGGTATCGCTGCTCACGCTCGCGAGTTGCGGGCCGCTGACGGAGGACGCCTCCTCCCTCCCCGAGCAGGAGGTCGCGACCGCCCGGCAGGCGGTGTCCAACATCGCGTACCGGAGCAGCGCCACGGCGGGCGGCAGCACGCGCACGTCGCTGAGCATCGCGAAGCCCACGGGCACGGCGGTGGGTGACGTGCTGCTGGCGCGCATCATCAACCGCAACAACGTGGCCGCGGTGGCGACGCCTCCCGCGGGCTGGACACTGGTTCGCTCGGACCAGAGCGCGTCGCAGCTCAAGGCGTGGATCTTCTACAAGGTCGCCACCGCGTCCGAGCCGTCCACGTACGCGTTCAACATCGACATCGCCAGCTACATGGCCGGCAGCATCTCCGCGTTCTCCGGCGTGGACACGGCCAACCCCATCGACGCGCAGACGGGCCAGAAGAACGGCCTCACCGCCAGCTTCGACACGCCCGCCCTCTCCACCAGCACGGCCAACGGCGTCGCGGTGTGGTTCGGCTCGCAGCTGTGGACCGGCGCCGCGTGCCCGGCGAGCCCCATCGTCCCGCCCGCGGGCTTCACCGAGCCCGAGGACACCTGCCTCGTGTCCTCGTCCACGGGCGTCATCTACAACGTGGCCTACAAGGACCTGGGTGCCGCGGGCGCGCAGGGCTCGTTCAACGGCTCCTCCCCCTACGCGGAGACGAACACCGCGCAGGTGGTGGCGCTGCGCGCGGCCAACGCCTCCACCTCCTGCTCCGTGGGGGACACCTTCTCCACCGCGTACACCACCCAGGGCACCGTGACGGCCACCGCGCTGGTGGAGCCGTCGGGCATCGCCGCCAGCCGCCTCACGCCGGGCGTCCTCTACGCGCACAACGAGGACACCACCGCCATCGTCGCCATCAGCACCGCGGACGCGAGCACGAAGGGCACCTTCACCGTGTCCAACGTGACGCCCGCGGACTGGGAGGACGTCGCCACCGGCCCGTGCCCCGCTGGCCAGTGCATCTACATGGGCGACATCGGCCGCTCGAGCGCCAACTTCCCCACGCCGCCGTCCACCTTCGCCGTCTACCGCATCCCGGAGCCCGACATCGGCGCGGGCCAGACAAGTGGAAACCTCACCGCCGAGGCCTTCCCCTTCCAGTACCCGGACACGCCCAAGGACGCGGAGACCATCCTGGTCCACCCCACCACGGGCGACATCTACATCGTCACCAAGTCCTACTCGGGCGCGAGCAAGGTCTACAAGTTCCCCCAGCCGCTCCCCACGCCGGGAACGATGAGCACGCTCGTGTTCGTGGCCAACCTCCCGCTGCCCACCACCACGGACACCAACTACGGCGCCGCCACGTCCGGCGCCATCCACCCGTGCGCCAACCGCTTCCTGCTGCGCACCTACCGCAAGGTGTATGAGTTCCGCGCCGCCACCGGCGCGGCCTTCGAGACCGCGTTCGCCGCCACGCCCGTCTCCCTGACGGACACCGTGGAAGGACAAGGCGAGGCCATCGAGTACGACCCGACCGGCACGGCCTATTACACGATGAGCGAGTCGCCCTCGCCCTTCAAGCTCAAGCGCGTCGTGCGCCAGTAGCCCGCAATCGCAGTCATGCCCAGGCCGCGTCCGGCGCCCCACGCCGGGCGCGGCCTTCGCGCGCCGTGAGACATCCACGGCGCGCCAGCATGCCTGGACGGAATTTATGTTATTTCTCGTTTTCCATGTATAATCGCAGCAATGCGATGCTTCCGTCCCCATCTCGCGCGCGCCGCCGCGCTGCTCTCGGTGTTCACTCCGTTGCTGGCCTGTGGGCCGGACGGAGGCGCGCAGACCTCCCCTGACGCGCTGCCCGGACAGTCACGGGCGTTGGCGACGACGGAGCACAAGGCGTTCCGGGTGATGACGTACAACGTGCGCGGTCCCCTGGACACGGGCGTGCGCGCGTGGCCCAACCGCAAGGCGGCGGTCCTCCAGCGCATCCTCGCGAACAACGCGGACATCGTCGGCGTGCAGGAGGCCCAGGCGCCCTCGGGCGGCCCCAGCATCCCCGCGGACCTCATCGCGGGGCTCACGGGCGCGGACAAGCCCTACGGCGTCTACAACCCGGGCGGCGGCAGCCCGAAGCTCATCTTCTTCAAGAAGAACCGCTTCGAGATTGCCCCCGAGGTCGGCCAGGGCAACGAGGCGCTCGTGAATCCCTATGCCTCCAGCGCCACGTGCTTCAGCCACGCGGAGGGGAAGAAGATTGCCTGGGTGGGCCTGCGCGACCTGACGTCCGGCCAGGTGTACTTCGTGGCCAACACGCACTTCGCCTACGCGGCGGCGTGCTCACTGGGGCGGCTCAAGGAGGCCGAGCAGATGGCGTCGTTCCTGGCCACGAAGCCCGGGGGCCTGCCGGTCATCGCCATGGGGGACTTCAACTCCGACGCGCAGGGCCAGTCCACGCCGGGAGAGACGACCATCGCGGACCTGGAGGGCGGGGCCCGGCTGTTCCGCACCGCGCGCTTCGACGGCGTGACGGGCGAGGATGACGCCACGTTCAACAACGCGTGGAGCGGCTCCACGTCCACGAAGTACCAGAGGCTGGACTACATCTTCCACAACGGGGGCGCGCTCACCTCGTCCGCGCCCGCCATCGACCGGACGGAGAGCGGCGGCCTCACGCCGTCGGACCACTACCCGGTGCTCGCCACCCTTCGCCCGTCCATCTTCTCCGCGGGCTCCACCCTTTCGCCCACGCCCAACGGCACATCCACCAGCACGCAGCTGTTCTTCGCGGACGTCACCGGCGACGGCTGCGCGGACCGCATCAGCTGGAACTACGCGGTGGGCGAAGGCGAGACGTGGGTGGCGAAGTCGAAGTGCGACGGCGGCTTCGCCACGGCGGTGAAGAACACGGGCGCGACGAGCGGTGTCGCCACCACGCGCTTCTTCTTCGCGGACGTCACCGGCGACGGCTGCGCGGACAAGGTCCTCTGGCGGCCCAACCTGGGGGACGGCGAGGTGCGCATCTACCCCGCGAAGTGCGACGGCACCTTCGCCGACCGCGTGGCCGTCACCCAGGCGGCCAGCACCAGCGACGCCACGCGCTTCTTCTTCGCGGACATCACCGGCGACGGGTGCGCGGACCTGGTGCGCTGGAACCCCACGCAGAGGTCCGGCGCGTTCGACACCTTCGTGTCGAAGTGCAACGGCACGGTGTCGTTCGGCGCCGCGGTGACGAGCACGACGGGAGCGAACACGAGCGCTGGCACCCGCGTGTCCTTCGCGGACGTGGACGGCGACGGCAAGGCGGACCGCATCCTCTGGAATCCGGACCAGGAAGGCGGCCGCACGCGCGTGTACCGCTCCACCGGCGCGGGGGCGTTCGCGCTGTTCTTCCTGCACGAGTCAGGCACCAGCGGCGTGGACACGTCCCGCTTCTACTTCGCGGACGTGGACGGCGACGGCAAGGCGGACAAGGTCTTCTGGCGGCCGGGCTTCCGCGAGGGCCGGATGCAAATCTATCCGAGCACCGGCACCAACTTCGCGGGCAGCCCGGTGATGGACAACACGGGCTTCAGCAACTCGGAGAACACCGGCTTCTTCTTCGCGGACATCGACGGCCGGGACGGCGCGGACAAGGTGTACTGGAACCCCGGCAACTACGACGGCGACACCAAGGTGTTCCGCGCGCTGGCGCCGTAGCGGCAAGGCGCCAGCACGCGGAAGGGGCGCGCTTCAGTCCTGGAGGATGAGCTCGCTGTGCGAGAGCGTTTCCCACGCGTCCAGTCCGTTCACGGCAGGGGCCTCCTTGAAGAGGCTTTGGTAGCCGCGGCCCGTCCCCAGGAAGCTCGAGCCCCACACCAGGGTGTGGCGGCCCACGCCCAGTTGCGTCCTGGGTGCGACGCCCTCTGGCAGGGTGAAGAGGGTGAAGCCGTCCCGGGTCGCGGGAGCGGTGATGACCCAGGAGAACCGCTGCTCGTAGTCAACGGGCCCCAGGCGCACCATCACGCTGTGAGCGGCAGGGTCAGCGCTCCAGCGCACCGTCAGGCCCGAGCGCTGCGCCGAACCCGGCGCCTCCGCCGTGCCCGGCGTGGGTGAGGTGAGCGTCATGGGCGCGGGCAGGGCCAACCGCGTGACGCCCCGGGGAGCCGGCGAGGCATTCGCCACCACAGTCCCGGGCTGGCCGGGGCTGCCCGCCGCCACGGACAGCCGGACCTCCACGGCGTCGAACGGCGGCGTCCGGGCCAGGACCGGGAGCTCGATGGGCTCGGCACCGGAGGTGGTCCTCGTGAAGAGGACATCCGACCCGAGCAGGAAGGAGGCGGAGACGTTTCCCACCGGCGCATAGGGCTGGACCTCCGGCACCTCGACAGACAGCAGCTGGTCCACCGGGTGGTCCATGGGGAGGACCAGGTCCCCGACCGTCCGCCCCTCCCCCACGGCGATGTCCCGCAACAGCCCCACCTTCTGGACGTTGGACTGGTCGGTGACGACCAGCGCCACCTTGCCGGGGTTTTCACCCATCACGTCGAGGCGAAAGCTCCCATCCGACTCGGCCAGCGTGTGGCCCGTGAAGCCCTTTCCCACCACGTACACATTCGTCCAGGAGAACCCGTTGTTCGTCACGCGTCCGGTGAGGGTGGCCTGCCGGGTGGATGACGGGAGGTGCTCGGGTGAGCCCAGGATGGAGCGGACCCACACCTCCGAGCCCTCCACGCCCAGCGCCGTGCTGACCATCACTTCGTCTCCGAGCTTCACGACGAAGGTGATGTCCTGCGGGCGGGTGGTGGCCGCGCCCTCGAACCGCGCGATGCCGTCACGGCCCAGGGGCTGACGAAAGAGGCTGCCATCCCCCAGCAGGACGGTGACGTCCTCCATTTGGGGGAGGAGCCGGGCGAAGGCCCACCAGTCCGAGTGGACGATGAGGGCGGACGGGCCCGCCGTCCCCGCATCCGGAGACTTCGGGTCGGTCTTGTCGCCACAGGCGACGCACAGCAGCACGGCAAGCGCGAACAGTCGATTCATGGAAGATCCCCCTGAAGAAGGGTGCAGCGTCCGGAAGCCGGCCCCCCCAAGCACGCACCCAACCCACCGGGACTCATACACGAAGATGAGCCCTCCGAGGGGCCTACCCCACCAACCCATGGCCCCGGACGGTGCGACGCGCGCAGACTGCGCCCCCACATGCGCGCCCTGCTCCTAGCCACCGTCCTGTCCGGGGTCCTCGTCTCCGCGTCCGCGCGGGCCCAGGTCCCTGCCCGTTCCTACGTGCTGCGCCCCGCGCGCGTCTTCGACGGCACCGCCGCGAAGCCCCATACGGGCTGGGTGGTGGTCGTCACCGGCGAGCGCATCGTCGCGGTGGGAGCGTCCCAGGGCGTGAAGGCGCCGGAGGGGGCGGAGGTCATCGACCTGCCCGGCGCGACGCTGCTGCCCGGCCTCATCGAAGGCCACTCGCACCTGTTCCTGCATCCGTACAACGAGGCGACCTGGAACGACCAGGTGCTCAAGGAGTCCCTGGCGCTGCGCGTGGCGCGGGCCACCAACCACGCGAAGGCGACGCTGATGGCGGGCTTCACCACCACGCGTGACCTGGGCACGGAGGGCGCGGCGGACGCGGACGTGGGCCTCAAGCAGGCCATCGACCAGGGCATCATCCCGGGCCCGCGCATGGTCGTCACCACGCGCGCGCTGGTGGCCACTGGCAGCTACGGCCCCAAGGGCTTCGCGTCCGAATGGACCGTGCCCCAGGGCGCGGAGGAGGCGGACGGCGTGGACGGCCTCACGCGCGCGGTGCGCGGGCAGATGGGGCTCGGCGCGGATTGGATCAAGGTCTACGGCGACTACCGCTGGGGCCCTCGCGGCGAGGCGCTCCCCACCTTCTCCCAGGAGGAGATGCGCCTCATCGTGGAGACGGCGAAGAGCGGCGGACGTCCGGTGGCCGTGCACGCCAGCACGCCGGAGGGCATGAAGCGCGCGGTGCTCGCCGGCGCGGAGAGCATCGAGCACGGCGACGCCGGCACGCCGGAGGTCTGGAAGCTGATGGCCCAACGGGGCGTGTTCCTGTGCCCCACGCTGGCGGCGGGCGACGCCATGCTCCAGTACCGCGGCTGGAAGCGCGGCGTGGACCCGGAGCCCGAGTCCTCGAAGAAGAAGCGCGAGGGCCTCAAGGCCGCGCTGGCGGCGGGCGTGCCCCTGTGCGTGGGTGGGGACTCGGGCGTCTTCACGCACGGGGAGAACGCGCGCGAACTGGAGCTGCTGGTGGCCAGCGGCGTGACGCCCGCGCAGGCGCTCCTGGCGGCCACCTCCGGCAACGCGCGCATGCTGCATTGGGAGGACCGCGTCGGGCAGGTGAAGGCCGGGCTCTTCGCGGACCTGGTCGCCGTGGAGGGAGACCCCACGCAGGCCATCAGCGCCGTGCGACAGGTGCGGCTGGTGATGAAGGGCGGCACGCTGTACCGGCGCTGAAAGCCGGGCTCAGAGCGGCGTGCTCACGATGCGCACGGAGCGCTCCTCCACGAAGTACCGGCGAACGAAGTCCTTGATTCCCGCGGGCGTGAGCGGAGGCGGCGGCTGGAGGAAGCCCAGGTCCGTGCCGCCCTCCCGGCGCGGCTCCGAGGCCTCCGCCGCCAGGGCATCCGCCAACGCCGGGCCCGCGCTCGACAGCCCGTCCACCTCGCGCCGTCCCCGCTGGGCCAGCAGCTTCTGCTCGACGGCGGAGGGCGGACGCTTCGCCAACGACTCGAAGGTCTCCTGCATCCGCGACGGCAGGAGGGAGCCGTCCAGGGAGCGCGTGTACGCGAACGCCAGGAGCAGGTCGTTGCCGCGCAGCGTGAGGCACCGCACGTCCACGCCGGAGACGATGGGCTCCTTGACGTGCACCGCGAGCAGCAGCCGCAGCTCGAGCAGCGCCGCCACCGCTCGGCACGTCGCCCTCGCCTCCTTGGGGAGCGCATAGCCCAGCGTCACGAAGGTGTTGTCCGCCCGTGTCTCCTGCTCCACCGGGAAGAGGGCCTCCTCCAGCGCGGGCGCCACCTGCTCCTCCGCCAGGGCCGGCGCCAGCCGGTAGCCCTCGTCCACCAGGCGGCGCGCGTCGTCTCCGCCCACGGCGCCCGTGAAGACAAGCGAGACGTTGGAGGTGAGGTACTCCGAAGCGTAGAACTTCAGCACGTCCTCGCGCGTGATGCGGCCGCGCGAGTCCCGCGAACCGATGAGCGCGTAGGCGGCGGACACGCTGGAGAAGAGGGCCCCTTCAATCTGGCTGCTCAGCAGCGAGTCCTTGAAGTGGTACGTGCTCTCCGTCTGGATGATGCCCAGCTCGCGCTCCAGCCGCTTGCCGCCGGGGAGCATGGGACTGGTCACCATGCGCAGCATGTCCCGGGCCAACGGGACGAACGCGCTCGCGGGAGCATCCAGCATGTACACGGTGGCGTTCGACAGGGTGTGGGCATTCAGCACGCCGCCGGCCGCCTCCACGCGCGCGCGCAGCTCCGGGCCCGCCAGGTCATGGCTGCCGTGGAACACCAGGTGCTCCACCAGGTGCGCCAGGCCCTCCTTGCCCGGCGGATCATGCGAGGCGCCGGAGCGCACCACCACGCGCAGCGACGCGGTGTCCGACGCGGGCTGGGGCACCAGCAGCAGCTCCGTCCCATCCAACAGCGTCTCTGAGGTGATGGCCGGCGCGGCGGCGGCGGGCGGGGACGCGGTCTGCTTGCGTGAAGCCGCGCCCGCCGGGGACGCGGCGAGCAGCACCAGCCCGAGCAGCGCGGGCCTCCAGGAGAAAGGGCGATGCATGGGTTATCTCCGCCGCATCCGTGCGCCCGCCGTGGAGCGGAGCGGAACGACGCTGGGGGTGAACAGCAGATGGACGCGGCGGTCCTCTCCCAACCAGCCCTGCACGGACTGGGTGAGGGACTCCGGCGTGAGCGACGTCAGCGCGGCCTCCAGCTCCGGCGCGTACCAGGCCGGCGCGTGCACGCTCGCCGCGAGCGCGAGCCCCACCTCCGTGGGACTCCGGTCGTCCGTCCGCAGCCGCGCGAGCACCTGGGCCCGGGCCTGCGCGAACTCCTCCGCGCTCACGCGCCCCTCGCGCACCGCCCCCACCTCCTCCAGCATGAAGGGCCCCAGGTCCAGCGCGGACGGGTCCCGCGCGGGCAGCGTCAGCACCAGCTGATCCATCCACGGCGTCAGCACCACGGATGCGTCCTGCGCGTAGCCCACGCCCAGGCGGCGGAAGCGCTGCTCCAGCCGCTGTCCCAGGAGCACGCCCACCACCCGCGCCGCCGCGGCCTGCCGCGCGTCCTTCAATTCAATGGGATAGGCCAGCACGTTGATGTCGCTCACCGCCGGAAGCTTGAGCGTCACCGGAAGCTGGGGAGACAGCCGCGTCACCGCCGACGGCGTCCCGCCCTTGTAACGGGCCACGGTGCGCTTCAGCGCCTCCACGTCGAAGTCCCCGGCGGCGATGACCACCGCGTTGCGAGGGCTCAACGGCCCGGAGAGGTAGGCGGAGATGTCGCGGTCGGAGAAGGACTGCACCGACTGCGCGTTCGGCGGCGCGGGGGCCCTGAAGCGCGGCTCCGTGGAGAGCACCAGGGCCAGCACCGACTCCAGGAAGTCGTCCGCGAAGGTGAGCGACGGGTCCTGCCCGGCGCGCTCCAGCGCGGCCTCCAGCCGCGCGTCATCCACCTGGGGCGAGAGCACCTGCGTCAGCAAGCGCTCCGCGAGCGCATCGAAGTCCTGCCGGGGGGCGCTCAGCGTGAAGCTGCTCTGGCGCAGCCCTGTCGACAGCGTCAGGGTCGCGTTCGCGCCGAACAGCTCGCGCACCAGGTCCTCGTAGCGCCCGCGCCGGTTGGCCTCCAGCATGACGTGCTGGGACACCCGCGTGAGCCCCGCCTGGCCTCCCTCGTCGAAGCGCCCCACGGTGAAGACCACGTGCAGCGTGGCGCGCTCCGCCCCGGCCCGTGGCGCGAGCACCAGGCGCGCGTGCTCCGGCGACTCCCGCGAGCGTTGAACCTCGAAGGGCGCGGCCGACGCCGCGCTCCAGGCCCAGAGCAGCAGCCCTCCCCAGACCCACGCCTTCATGGTGCCTCCTGGCTTGCCTGCGCACCGGTGCCCGTCGCGGGGACCGCCACGGCCGTCCCCACCTTCACGCTGGGGCCCGCCACCGACTCCTCCACCCGCAGGCCGTTGAGCCCCGCCCGCCGCACGGTGAGCGCGTAGCGCGCGGCGCCGTCCGCCGTGTCGCGCCGGGGCCAGGCGAGCCTCAGCCGCTGGCCCCACCACTCCAGCGGATGTCCGCCGTACAGCGCCTCCTCCACCACGGGCGAGGAAGACCCCTGGGCCGCCAGCGCCCGCTTCACCCTCACCATGTCCGCCGCGGACTCCCAGCGCGCCTCCCGCTCCTCCTCGTCCTCCGGCCGCGCGTCCTTCTGGGCCAGGGCCCGCGCGCCGCCGTGCACCCGCGAAGGCCGTCCCGCCAGCCACCAGGACAGCTCCAGGCGGTTGCCCCGGGCGTCGTAGGTGCTCCACTCCCCGTCCCGCAGGCCGCGCGCGTAGAGGCCCTCCACGTGCGTGATGCCGCCCGCGAAGAAGTGGGTGTAGGGGCCGTGGAGCTTGCCGGCCGAGTACGTCCTGAGCTCCAGCACGCGCCCGTCCGGAGCCAGGTCCTCCACCACGCCCTCCAGCTGCCCCTTGGCGAAGTGGGCGCGGGCCACCACCGCATCCGGTGCGGCCTCGTCGTGGATGCGCCATTCGCCCACTGGCAGCCCCTTCGCGTATTCACCGTCCGCGAGCAGCCGTCCCTCCCGGTCCCAGCGGGACCAGGGCCCGTGGCGCAGCCCCTTCACGAACGCCTCCCGGAAGAGCAACTGTCCCCGCGCGGTCCGCAGCCACGAGGGCCCCTCCGGCGTGTCCAGCGCCGTCACGCAGCGGGACAGCGCGTGCCCCGCTGGCGAGGACGCGCGCCACAAGGTGGTCCCGGAGGGGCAGGCGTCCAGGTTCCAGCGCGGCGCCACGAACAAGCCCGCGGCGATCCCCAGCAGCGCCAGCGCTCCCGCCCCGGACCAGGAGGACGGCAGCGGGGCCGCGGGGCTCGGCGGCGCGGCCCGGGAGACCCGGGGCAGGCCATGCTGTCCCTGGCTCAACTGGTGGAGGACGCCCTCGCGCATCCACAGCGTCCCGCAGGAAGCGCACGGCACCACCGCGACGCCCTGGAACACCACCGTCGCGCACGCGCCCCCGCAGGAGGCGCACCTCGCCGGCCGGCCCCCGGGCTCCTCCAGCAGCCGGCGCAGCGACTCCGTGCGCAGGCCGCGCTCGGTGAAGACCTGGTCCTGCTCACGGGCGGTCAGCAGGTCTCCGCCGCAGCCATCGCAGTGGGACCCCAGCCGCCCCTCGCTCCGCCACAGCGGGGTCGCCGCCGGACAGTCCGGGCAGTCGTAGCCCGCCTCCTGCCGCGCGGCCTCCGGTGCCGGAGCGGCCACGACAGGCGCCGCCTCCGCGCCAGCTGCCTCCACGTCGCGCCACGTCCACCACACGGCACGCAGGAAGCCCAGTTGCAAGCCCAGGAGCACCGCGTCCGCGCAGAGCACGGCCAGGCCCCAGCGGGGCGAGCGCGTGAGGAACTCCTGGGTGAGCAGCAACGGCACACAACCCTGAAGCAGCACGATGCCGGAGGCACAGGCCTTCAGCATCCGAGCGCGGGCTTGCGGCAGCGCGGCCAGGACCCACGCGAGCCGGGGCAACCCCACCAGCAGCAGGCCCGCCACCAGCCCCGCCGCCACCGACGCGAGCCGGGCCGGGGGAAGGGCGCCGCGCCCCCGAAGGCCGTGCACCGCCACCGCCAGGAACAGGGCCCACGCAATCCAGGGCACCAGCGACACCGCGAGCGCCCAGGGCCGGGGCGGCACGCTCCACAGCCACGGCCCCAGCAGCCAGGCCTCCAGGAACCGGGGCATCGCCTCCGGCGAAGCCAGTTGCCCGAGCCGCGCCATCCCGAACACGCCCATGAACAGCAGGGCCAGCCTCGCGGCGTTGCGCGCATTCCTTCCGCCGGCCCCTCCGACCGCTTCCCCCTCATTGACTTGTGAAGACATTTCCCCTCGGGATGAGACGGCGCGCAGTCTAATCACATCCCGTCGTCACACGGAAAACCCTCTCCGCGAAACGCGCCCTCAGGGCAGGGATTGACCCGGACAACCCGCCTTGCCTATACGTCCGCACTCGGAGGGGGACGGGTCATGGGAGCCCGCGCCCTGATGTCTTTCAGGCCTGTCTTTGATTCCAGGGAAAATCCATGTCATTGCTCAGCAACGTTCGGCCGTGGGTCCTGGGTGGCATTTGCCTCATGTCGGCGACAGGGGCCCATGCCCAGGGACGAAATGGTTCACGTGCGTCCCATTGGAAGGCATTGCCCGGTTCCAGCGTGAAGGTGGGGGACTCCACGAGTGCGGGGTCCGGGAACGTGCTGCCGGACAAGCAGGCCTTCTGCCAGGACGTGAAGGCGGTGGTGCGCACGGTGGGCAAGGGCTTCAAGCCGCTCCGGGGGCAGGCCCAGCGGGGCAACACGGAGGAGCTCTCCATCTGGGAGTCCACGAAGAACATCCAGGACCTGCGCTGCTCCGTCTACCAGACACGGGTCCTGGGGGATTACGTGTACTGCGTCCAGACGAACCTGGAGTGCTCGCCGGCGCAGGACCGCTTCCACCTGCTCTCCAGCTATCTGATGAACACGTGCTACCCGGGCTGGAGCTGGCGGGACTCCCGGCTGGACTCGTGGGACACCTATTCACAGCGCCGGAGTGTGCTGGCCACCAACGACGAGGGGCTGCGCATCTCGCTGGAGATGAGCCGGGCGAAGGACTCCTATTCCCGCTGTGACGTGACGCTCACCTTCGAGCTGCTCTGAAGCGCGGCGTCCACCAGCCCCGCCAGCAGCAGCACCGGCGCCACCAGCACCATGCCGAACCAGGCCAGCGCGTAGAGGACTCCAAAGCCCATGCTCCACGGGCCGCCCACGACGGTCCCGGACAACACGCCCACGGACTCGCGACCTCCGCCCAGGTGCAGCGACAGGAAGAGCGCGCCGATGCCCAGCGCGGCCATGACGAACGGGTGTCGCATCATCGGTGCGCCTCCAGGTGCGGCGCCCGCGCGAGGCGCCAGAGGGGTCCTTCGACGAGCGCGTACAGCAGCACCGCGTCCGCGAGCGGATTGCCCGCCGCGAAGCGCAAGCCGGTGTCGTCGTGCACCGGGAACGCCGCGAAGTGGAGGCTGGTGAGCAGCCCATCCAGCGCCTCTTCGTCGTCGAACGCCGCCGCGCCCACGAGCGCCAGCCCGCTGGAGCCCGCGTTCGCGTTCACCCACGGAATCGTGGGCCCGGAGTCGATGTCCTGCACCGCGGCCTCCTCCGCTGGCCACTCCCCCGCCCACGCGAAGCCCAACGCCTGCCCCAGGAGCGCGGCGCGGGCCCGCTGGTATTGGTCGCTCGCGAAGTCCGCGTCCACCACCTGGAGCATGTGCGCGGCGAGCCACAGCGTGGAGCCCTCCGGCCCGTCCTTCGTCACGCCGTCGTAGGTGAAGCTGGACACGAGCAACCCTGTCCGACTGTCGGACAGGTTCTTCCGCGCGGAGGCCACCCACCGGCGCAGGAGCGCGCCATGGTCCCGCCCGTCCACCCTGTCCGACAGGCGCAGCGCCGCGAGCGCCAACGTGTTGCAGAAGGTCCAGCCCTCGTCCGGGTAGCTCTCCGCCGCGAGCACCGGCGCGCGCTCCAGCTGTCCGGCAATGAGGTCCACGCGCTCGCGCAAGAGCGGCGCGTAATCCGCGCGCTTCTCCACCATCTGGCGCGCGGCGAGCATCAATGCCAGCTCACCGTCCACGAAGAGGCTGCGCCCGGCCGGGTCCTTGAAGGGGCCCGCGTGCACGTAGGGCAGGAAGAAGGCCTCATTCGCCCGCCGTTCGTCTCGCAGCGTCCGGGCGATGAGCACGTCCACCACGGCCAGGTGCTCCGCCTTTCGCGCGGGCTCCGACAGCGCGAGGTTCGCGAACGACAGCACGGAGAAGGTGCGCACCATCAGGTCCCACTCCGGGTTCGTGCGGTGGAGCACGTCGCGCTCCGCGCTCGATTCCTGGAGCGAGAACGTGCGTTGGCGAAGGGCCAGCGCCGCTGTCAGCGCTTCCCGGTCGCGGGGCCGGAACAGGAGGTGGAGCGCCGGCAGCCACACCGCCACGGCCAGCACCAGCAGCATGAGTTTGCGTCGCATGCCCGGCAGTATGGGCCGAGGACAGGGCCGCATCCTGGACCCGCGGGCCGGACGGTCGGCCCCGCTCGCTGAACGGTCGCGGTCCTGCCTGAACCGGCACATCCAGGGAACGTCATGTCCCAATCCGCCGGGCCCGCGTGTCTCAAGGGCCATGAAGACACCTGGCTGGACGGCACTGACGATTGGAGTGTTCCTGGGAGGCTTTGGCCTGCTGAAGCCCCCTTCAGCGGAGGCGTGCGGACGCCCCCTGTGCACCGTGGAGGACAGCCGCGTTCCCCTGCCCCCGGACGCGGTTGTCCCGGCGAACGTGCCCGCCCTGGTGGTGGTGCCTCCCGCCTATGAGTGGGTAGAGGAGCAGAGCCTGCGCTTGCGAACGGAGGCAGGCGTGGATGTGGAGGCACGTCTCATCAAGGGCCCCGGAAACAGCGGCGTCCTCGCCCCAACCGCCCCGCTCGTTGCCGGAACGCGCTACCACCTGGAGGGGACCGTCCCTTGCAGTGGCGGCGGCGGTGGGCATCCGTTCGTCGCGATGGCGGACTTCACCGCGGGCCCGGAGGCCGCGCTGCCCACGACGGCCGGCGTGCTGCAGGCGGGAGACGGACAGCTTGGGCAGATCAAGGTCTGGGACGGCAGCGCGTCGTGCGCGTCGGGCTACATCGGCGGCTGGGTGACGCTGGAGTTCACCCCCGCCCCCGAACTGGTGCCCTTCCTGCCGTGGGTGCGCTGGACGCTGGAGGTGGATGGACAGACGTGGGCCACGGCCCCGCACGGCGCGGTGGACTCCAGCGGCGGTGTCATCCCCGCGGATGGATTCAGGACGATGCGGGACCTGCTGACCGTCTACACGCTCTGTGGCTACGAGTCCCCCGGGATGCCGCCCTCGGCCGAGGGCATCGTGCCCGGAGTACATACGGCCACGCTGCGTCCGGTGCTCGAGCAGTCGGGGACGGCGCTGCCCGCGCTGGAGACCTCCTTCGAGGTGAACTGTCCTCACCTTGGCTCCGACGGCGGCTACACCGAGCCCATCCCCGACGCCGGCACCGACCCGGATGACAACCTCACGCCGAAGGCCAAGGGATGCTCCCAGGCGGGCGGAGGCCTCGCGGCGTTCGGGCTCCTGGCCACGCTCCGGCTCTGGCGACGCGGGCCGCGCACGAATCGTCCCTGAGGCATGTCCCACGTTCCCGGGCTCCGGTGTCTCATGGAGCAAATGCACGGATACACCTGGACATGGGGCGCGGTGGGGATGTTCCTCCTGGGGCTGGGGGCGCTCGCGCCGCGTTCCGCGGAGGCATGCGTCGCGCCCAACTGCATGGTGGATGTCCGCTTCCCGCTCCCCGAGGACGGCGGAGCGGTTCCCGCGAACGTCCCCGGGCTCGTGGTGGTACCGCCGCTCCTGGAGAACACGAACGTCTCCACCCTCCGGCTGCTCCAGTCGGATGGCACGCCGGTGCCTTTCACGCTGGCGAATGGCGGCCGTAGGACGCACGTCGTGGTCCCGAAGGCGCCGCTCGTGCCGGGCACGCAGTACCGCATCGAGGCGAAGGGCCTCTGCCAGTACCAGGAGACGCAGACGCAGTCCGCGACCTTCACCGCGGGCCCGGAGCTGCCCCTGCCCACGACCCTGGGCACGCTGAGCGTGGACACGCCGAGCCGGGGGGCGTTCCCGGTGTTCGGGGACTCGAACTGCGGAAGCCCGCAGGAAGGCGACGCCACCACGCTGCGCTTCACCCCATCACCGGAGCTGGTGCCGTTCCTGCCCTGGGTGCACTGGGCGGTGGAGGTGGACGGGCAGCCCTGGTCGTTCGCCAATCACCACGGATTGACCTCGACGGGCGAGGACAACCCGGACAGCCACAAGTACGAATACAACCGGCAGCCGCTGTTCCTCTACACGGTCTGCACGACGTACAACCCGCCGCCGCCCGGCCTGGGCCTCACTCCCGGAAGCCATCGGGCCACGCTGCGGGGAACGCTGGAGCACGCGGACATCACACTGCCGCCGCTGAGCGTGGACTTCGAGCTCCGCTGCGCCACGCCCTGCATGTCCGGTGGCTGCGCCGACGGGGGCACCGACGTGGTCGAAGACCCCGAGGACGAGGAGCCCATCAAGAACCCATCCAAGAGCGGCTGCACCCAGGCGGGAGGAGGCCTGACGGTGCTGGGCCTCCTCGCCACGCTGCGGCTCTGGCGCGGCCGCAAGGCCGGTGCTCAGTAGACCCAGACGCTCTTGGGCGCGAAGGTCAGGGGGCTGACCCACTCGCCGGGGCCAATGGGATGGGGGCCGCCAACGCAGTCCTCATTGAGGAACAGCGACGCGGTGTAGGGGCCGTTGTTGATGGCGGAAACGGCCCGGTCCTCCCAGCCGTGCTCGGGGAGGTTCACACAGGCCCCCGCGCCGCCAGGCGGCCAGGCCATGACGTTCCACACCGCACCGGTGAAGTCAGGCCCGTCGAACAGGCAGAGGACACCGGAGAAGGGACACGGATTGTCTTCCTCGGCCGCCGCGTCCGCGGGCGCCAGCACGGCCGCCGCGGAGAGCGCGAGCGTCACCGCGGCCCCCAGGCCCCAAAGGGTGGAACGCTTGACGCCGTCATTCTGCCGCCGGAATGCCTGCCAATTCATTTCAATGGCTCCCTTGCCCGGATGAACGTGCACTGCCCCGCGAGGGTAGGGCATGGCATTGAACCATCAGACGTGTAAATCCGGAAAAACATCACGTTCATTGTGTAGTGAACGCAAGGAGGAAGAAGCGCTCCAGGGACAGGGCTCGAACCTGCGTCCAGCCGGATGAGAGCCGACCGCTCTACCCCTGGCGTGCGAAGGCGGCAGCCTTCGGACCGGACCTACTTGGACGGTGTCTGGGGCGCGGGAGCTTCCCCGGTCACCCGCAGGGCGAGCGCGGCGAAGGTGGCGATGACCGACCAGTAGAGGAAGCGGAAGTCACAGCCGATGCTGATGACCAGGTAGCTCAGTCCGTAGCCCAGGCCCGACAGCGCGGTGAAGAACGCGAGCGGCCGGCGTCTCACGTCGAAGAGCGAGAGCAGGGCCAGCGCGGTGAGCGCTCCCAGCCAGACCCAGCCCCGGAACAGCGGGGAGTTGCTCACGAGGTCCGCGCCCCTCCGCAGCCACCGGTGCAGCAAGCCCTGATCCGGCAGCTGGAAGCCCCAGGGGTTGGGATCGATGCGTGCCTGGAAGGGGAAGAACACCGGCCCGTCGAATGCGCCGATGAGGCGCCGGAAGGTCTCCCAGCGGTGGTGCGCGTACGCGACGGGCTGCGCTCGGACGACGCGGGTCCATTCGCGCACCAGCACGTCGCGCCGGCCGGGAAGGCTTTCCAGGCGGACGGGCCGCGCATCCGGAGCACCCGCCAGGAGGAACCCGACGTGGAAGGGCGAGTAGCTGCGCGCCAGCTCCGGGGCGGAGGTGTCCTGCTCCAGGGTGGAGCCCGGGAACAGCTCAGGGTGCGTGACGTAGATGCCCGCGAGGTCGAAGACAAAGAGCTGGCCCGCGGCCCAGGCCTTGCTGGCGCCCAACGCGCGGTTGATCAGGGACGGAGTGAAGACAAGTCCGGCCACGAGGCCCGCGAGCACCAGGGCCCGCAGCGGCCAGCGCCACCTCGGGCGCGACAGCTGGAACATCACGGGAATGGCCAGGGGCAGGGCCGCGACGAGCGCGTTGTGACGGAACGCCGTGCCCGCCATCAGCAGCACCAGCGCCAGGAGAGGACGGCGGCACTTGAGCGCGGCCACCGCGCCGAGCAGCACCGCGGCGGCCATCACGTCCTTCCAGAGGGTGACCGCGAGCGCCCAGACGGTCGGCACGACCAGGAAGGCCCCGAGGATGAACAAGCCCCTGCGTTGCAAGCGCCCATCGGGTGAACGCACCAGCAGCGCCATGCTCCCCGCCAGCAGGAGGAGCTGGCCCACGAGGATCAGCCACGGAGAGCCCACCAGCCTCCCGCTGAGGCCCAGCAGCAACGAGCCCAGGGGCGGGTGGACGTCATCGAAGACGCCGCGGAGGCCCTGCGCGTACTGGTCGATGGTGTCGACCGACATCAGCCCCGGCTGGAAGGCCGCGTACAGCACGACCACCCAAAGGACGACGCCGAGGCGAAGGACCGTGTCCCGCCACGCCGCCGTCGGTGGGGCGGCGTCCCGCGATGAGACCTGAGCCGGTGATGAGGAGCGAACCGAGGGTTGGGACAAGAGCGTCGACCTGCCAGTGCTGGAGCGTCCCAGTACCATGGGCCCCGGGGAAAAGCGCGCCGATGGAGTCGGCGCGCGATTCCAGCCGGTTTCGGATGGCTCAGGGAGGCGTCGGCTCGGGAGCCGTGAAGTTCACAATCGTGCTGCCGTCGCCCGCCGCGGCAAACCGGGTAGGCCTGGGTCCGTCCAGCGACCTCAATGTCTGCGCTGCGGTGTGCTCGGTGCTCCAGGTGCTGCCATTGAAGAACGCAATCGTATTCGCGGTCGTCACCGCGTAAATGCCATTCTTGCTGAAGGAGAGCACGTCCAGGATATCAGGGACAGCCGTCCCACCGTTGGGAATCGGGAGCTGTTGCAGGGAATGCCAGCCTGCTCCGTCGGTCCACTCGTAGACCCGCCCCTTGTCGCCCGCTGCGTATGCGTAATGACCGTTCAGGACATGCACCGCGCGCACGAAGCCTGTATCCGGAGCATCCAGAGATTCAGCTGCCCATGCGGCGCCTGTCGAGTTGGCACGATAGGCATGTGCCTTGAGGTCCGCGTTCGCATTGCCTACCGCCAGGAGCGAATCCACTGACTTCAAGCCCCCAATCGCACGGAGGTTCGCGGGGACCTGCGCGATCTCAACCAGGTCGCTTCCGTTAATATAGGGCGGAGCCCAGCGGTAGATCTTTCCGTTGCTCGCGACCGCGAAGACCGTGGCACCGAGCGCGTCATCAATCCCAAAGACGCCATTGAAGTCCGTTTCGTTCTTGTCGGTCGTCACCTGAGGCGTGAAACACTTTTCATTCTCTTCGACGAGCTTCCGAGTCGACAGCCACCCGTCCTCTCCGACAACGAAGACTCGACCATCCTGGGCGGCCCAGGCCGCATTCCAGGACTTCCGACAAGAACCATCCGTGAATTCCTTAATGCCAGGGCTCGCACTGTCCAGATGAGCGAGCCTGTTCGGGCCCGCGATCCATGCCTTCTGCCCCTGGTCGTAAAGGGCAATGGACCTCAGAACATCCGGAGGTCCGACAACTCCCGCGTCCGTCGCCCAGGTGAGCGGGGCACACCCCTCGTCCACGACACCGGAGCAATTGTTGTCCAGCCGGTCGCAGTCCTCCGCCCCTCCATCCCGGACGTAGACAGAACTCTCATCGCAATCCTCGGATTGAGAAACACCACCGTCCACGGGCGACTCACAGCCCATCCCCGCGGCCTGGCCCTTGAAGCCATCATTATCGCCGTCCACGTACCAGACCACCGGATTGACCCCATCGAGCCGCTTACATGCCGACTGGCTCAGGCCGGAACACGCGAACTTGCCGTCGCACTTGAGATCATCCTTGCACTCAATGCCGACGTCGAAATCCTCGTCGTTCATGCCATTGCAGTTGTCATCCTTGCCATCGCAGAGGAACTCCTCCCGATTCGGCCGGACCTGCGCGTCGTTGTCGTTGCAGTCGCCGCTAACCGTCACGGTCCTAGGCGGCTGGATACAGGCCTCCACCGGGGTGCTTCCGAAGCCGTCCCCATCCTCATCCTTGAACCAGGTCTTCAGGTCGATCGCGTCCGACTCATCGCCGGAGCAGTTGTCATCCGTTCCATTGCACATCTCCGTGACCCCGGGCTTCACGTTAGGGTCCCCATCCTTGCAGTCCGAGCCTGTGACGACGCCTTCAGCATCGTCGCTGCTGAAGTATCCGTCCCCATCCGCATCGTTGGCCCGCACGACGAAGGCCACGTCCAGCGAGCCTTCCACGGGGACCTCCGCCTTCTTCTCCTGCGGGTCGCCCAACGCAGGGGTCGAACAGTCGACCTCATGAAGCTGCGTCGTCACGCTCAGCACGCGGCCCCAGTCCTTCTTCCGGTACACCGCCACCGACACGCTGCCCGGCGTATTGCCGGGGATCGCCACGTTGAGGCTGTTCGTGTTCGCCGCGTTGTCCACGTCCGTGGCGGTCACCGTGACGCATCCGCGCGCGAAGCCGCTGTAGGCGAGGGTGACGTTCAGCGCTCCGGCCTTCGAGTCGTCCTTCTTGCACCCCGCCAACACGGAGGCACACAGCACTGCCATCAGGATTAAACGCATGGGGCGGCATTTTCGGGCGCCCCCCTGACTCGGGCAAGACGCATCGCAGAGAAAACACACCTACACGCACCCCAACGTGCGGAGGAGTGCTTCAAGCCCGCCGCCACAAGATGTTTCCACCCTGCCCGGCGGCGGCATGCCCTTCACTGCCGACGGGCGCCATCTTCCCGTCACCCACGAAGTCGAGGCGCGCCGGGTGCTCGCAGGGCCGAGGAAGGGTGCAGGCAAGCAGCGGCTCGCGCGTGAGTGGGGGGCCTGCCGCCGCTGCACTTCGGCATGGCGGCGTACTCCCTCGTGAGTCCCACCGGGGCCGAGGCGAAGCGCGGGTGACGAACGTGCAGGAGGGCAGCGTGGGTTGACAGAAACACTTCAGCCAGGACGTGATGCCCGGGGGACATGACGCGCGTCACGCGGCCCGCTATGTCCGATGCCGCGTGAGCACTCCCCTCCTCACCCTGCTTGCCCTCCTGGGCTTCGCCGCGAACTCGCTGCTGTGCCGCGCTGCCCTCTCGGGTGGCGCGGCGCGCAGCATCGACGCGGGTTCGTTCACGCTGGTGCGGCTTGCGTCGGGAGCGCTGGTGCTCGCGGTGCTGCTGCGGCTCCGACGGGGCGGCGGCAAGGCGACGGAGCACGGGAGCTGGGCCTCTGCGCTCGCGCTCTTCGTGTATGCGGCCGGCTTCAGCTTCGCGTACGTGCGTATCGGGGCGGGCGTGGGCGCCCTGCTGCTCTTCGGCTGCGTGCAGCTCACCATGCTCGCGGCGGGGCTCGCGCGCGGTGAGCGGCCGCGCGCGCTCGAGTGGGCGGGGCTCGCGGTGGCACTCGCAGGGCTCGCGGGGCTCACGCTTCCTGGAGCGAGCGCGCCGGATGCGCTCGGCGCGGGGCTCATGGCCGCGGCGGGCGTGGCGTGGGGCATCTACAGCCTGCGGGGGCGAGGGAGCACGGACCCTCTCGCGGCAACGGCCGGCAACTTCGTGCGCGGCGTACCGCTGGCCCTGGCGCTCGTGCTGCTCGCCCGCGCTCTGGACGCGGCCCCACCCCCGTCGCCGAAGGGGCTGCTGCTCGCGGTCACGTCAGGCGCGCTCGCCTCGGGCGTGGGCTACAGCCTCTGGTACGCAGCGCTGCCCCACCTGAGCAGCGCGCGCGCAGCGGTGGTGCAACTGTGCGTCCCGGTCATCGCGGCAGTGGGCGCGGTGCTGCTGCTCGGAGAGCCCCTCACCCAGCGGCTGCTCCTGGGTGGCACCGCGCTGCTCGCGGGCGTTCTGCTGAGCCTGCGTGCGAAGCAGCGTCCTATCGCAGCCAAACACTGACGGGCACTCCGCGGAGACCGCTCCTTGCGTAGCTTTTCAGTGCCATCGCGGCTTTCCATGTAAACCTTGACCAACCCTTTTGTCCGCTGTTGCATCAGCACCTCACCAGCGAAAAGGAGCGTCACATGTTGCTTCGTGGATTCGCGATGTTCGCCGTCGTCTCCATCTTCGGAATGGGCTGTGGTGGCGCGGAAGTAACGGACGGTGCCGAGAGCGATATGCAGGCCGGTCAGGTTTCCGCCGAGCTCGCCAACAGCTGTGAGACGCTCCAGACCCGCCGCTGTAATCCGGGGGCGGAGACGGGCTGTCAGTGGGCCAATGGCACCTTCGGCGAGTGCTTCTGCCAGGAGATCCCCTTCAACAAGTGGGTCTGCTTGAGCAACTGAAGTTCCCGCGGCAACCGCCTCTGGCCGGGAATGCCCTGTCAGAGGCGGCGCGTCGCCTGCATCCACAATTCATCAGCGAAAGGGAGTGGCATCATGTTTCTTCGTGGGCTCGCGATGGCCGCTGTCGTCTCTGTCTTTGGAATGGGCTGTGGTGGCACGGAAGTGACGGAGGGCACCGAGAGCGGAGAGTCGCTCGGTCAGGACTCCGCGGCGCTTGCCGACAGCTGTGAGACGCTCCAGACCCGCCCCTGTGTCTATGACACGTCGAACTTCTGTCAGTGGTCCAATGGCGCTCCGGGGGAGTGCTACTGCCAGGATGTCCCCTTCAACAAGTGGTTCTGCTGGGTCAACGACTGAGGTAGCGCCGCCCGTGGCGCGAGCCGGGCTCACTCCAGCAGCCGGTTCAGGCTCAAGTCGAGCTGGCTGTTCACCAACCCCAGCAGGCTGTCCAGCGCGGCGGCGTCTGGCTTCAGCCGTCCGGCCAGCTCCGCGCGCAGGAGCTTGAGCAGCCGCTCGCGGGACTGGAGGACCCGGCGCGCCACGCCGGAGCGGGATTCGCCATACGCGGTGGGACCCGAACCGGTCTGGTATCGAGGAAGAACCGGGTCACTCAATGGGCGGCGGCTCGGGCTCCAGGAGGTGAGGGGGCTCTGACTGCCCTTCGTCACGGAGCCTGAGCGCTCGGTCGATGCGCGCGGCGGCGCTGATGAGGCCCAGGTGGCTGAAGGCCTGTGGGAAGTTCCCCAACTGCTCGCGCGTCAGCGGGTGGATCTCCTCCGCCAGCAGTCCCAGGTGGTTCGACGCCTCCGCGTGCGCGACGAAGACGGCCTCGGCCTCTTGGATGCGATTGGCCAGCACCAGCGCCTCCGCCAGCCAGAAGCCGCAGAGGATGAAGCCTCCCTCCGGCCCCCCTACCCCGTCATCCATCCGGTACCGGCGCAAGAACGGGCCCGCCCCCAGCTCCGCGCGAAGCCAGTCGAGCGTCCTCAGGATGAACGGATCCGTCCCCCGGAAGCAGCCCACGATGGGCAGCTGCAGCAGCGCGGCGTCCGGCTCGTTCCCTCCGTAGACTCCGACGAAGTGCTTGCGCGCCGGATCCACGCCGTTGCGCAGGATGTCCGCCCGGATGACGTCCGCCAGGGCGGCACTGGACTGCTCCAGCGCCGTCTCCCCGAAGAGCCGTGCCAGGTGCTGCCCCCGGCGCAGGGCCAGCCACCCCATGAGCTTCGAGTGGACGTTGTGCCGCATCTCCCGGCGCGGCTCCCAGATGCCGTGGTCAGGCTCGCACCAGCGGCGGGCGGTGGCCTGGATGACTGAACGGAGCAGCCTCCAGGTGCGCAGCGGCAGCCGCCCGCCGGAGCGCTCGTAGAGGTACGCCGCGTCGAGCAGCGCGCCCGCGGTGTCGAACTGGAATTGGTCCCTCGCGTCGTTCCCCAGTCGCACCGGCCGCGAGCCCTGGAAGCCGCCCAGGAGGTCCAGCTCCCGCTCCGGCGGCACGGAGGCGCCGTCCAGCGTGTACATCACCTGAAGCGTGTCACCGCGCTGCAACGTGTCGCGCACGAAGTAGAAGAACTCGCGCGACTCACTCTGGAAGCCGAGGAGGTTGGTGGCGCGCACCGCCATCGCGGAGTCGCGGACCCAGCTGAAGCGGTAGTCCCAGTTGCGAGGCCCTCCAATCCACTCGGGGAGCGAAGTGGTGGGCGCGGCCACCATCGCGCCCGTGGGGCCGTACATCAGCAGCTTCAGCGCCAGCGCGGAGCGCAGCACGTGGTGCCGCCACGGCCCTTCGTAGTGGAGCTGTTGCGCCCACTCGCGCCAGGCCTGGCGCGTATCCCGCAGGTGGTCGAAGGGCCGGTACGCGGCCAGCGGCTCCGGCCGGTCGGAATCCCACGACAAAATCATCCAGCGCCGCTCGCCCGGCTTCATCCGGATGCGCGCCTGGAGGCCCGTGTCTCCCCGGCAGGGTGAGCCGCGCAGCGCCTCGCAGGGCCGCCACTCCGCCTCCCCGCTGAGCACGGCGACCAGCCGCTCCCCTCCCGACCCGCGGGCGACCAGGCCGTGCTCCTCCCGCTCCACCCGCGTCCGCGACGCCCCGTAACCGAAGCGCGGGTCGAAGACGATGTTCAGCTCCACCGGGCCTTCCAGGCACTCGATGCTCCGGTGCACCTCGTGGACGTTGGAGCGCGGGTCGTTGGTCCACGGCATGTAGTCGATGATGCGGATGGCCCCCTTGCGCTCGAAGCGGAACAGCGTCTCCAGGACGTTGGTGTCCGGGTCGTAGCGCTGCAGGCTCTCGAAGGGCCACACGACGGGGGTGATGCCGGTGATGCCCCCCTTCTCGTCATCGAGGATGCCGGCGAAGACGCTCGGGCTGTCGAAGCGGGGGAAGCAGAGCCAGTCGATGACGCCGTCCGGCCGGACAAGCGCGCAGGAGCATCCATCGCCAATCACCCCGCGGCCCGCCAGGGGGACCTCCCGGTAGGACGCCGGGTTGGTGAAGCGGAAGGGGCGGGCCATCCGCCTGGCGGCGCTGTAGAGGTCCATGAGCAGGCGTGTCGCGGGGCAGGAGCGCGACCTCCCGCCCTCAAAGTAGCGACCCACGCGACGGCCGCACCCGGCAACCCACCCACGCAGGGG
>NZ_RAWQ01000127.1:0-30511 GCF_003668965.1 Corallococcus sp. AB030 | reverse complement strand
CCCCCACCCCCCGCCACCGTGGAGGTCCGCTTCGAGGCCCCGGTGCGCACCGTGCTTGGCCGGCCGGGGGGCGGAAAGCTGCCCATCAACCAGGTGGTCGCCCTGGCTCCCGGCCCGCTCCGCGTCCAGTACACCTGCCCGGGACGGCGTGCACCTCGGGGCATCGAGACCTACAACGTCCGACCTGTAACCGGGGAACTCCAGACGCTCCGGGTCCCATGCCGCAGGCGACGCTAATTGGCACGGCGACTTACGCGTATGCGGCATCCGCACCCCCCGGAGGACACGTAGGACCGGGTACGCTTGAGTGCCCTTAAGTCGTTGGAATTCCTTGGTTTTCCACCAGGCGGGCGCGTTTACACATGTCAGAGGGGTCCGTAGACTCCGGCCCCTCTATGGCTCGCGCGAAGAAGCAGAAGAACATCATCCGACAGAGGACCTACCCCGCGGGGAGGGTGGCCCGGCAGCTCCCGGTCGCCCCAGAGCCCAACCGACTGGTGAAGGTGTGGCGACGCGTGTTGGAGCGCCGGTTGCGCACGCGGCTGCGGGGGAAGGTGGCGGTGGAGATCCACGACAACACCCACACGATGCTGACGTTCCAACGCCAGCGGGCGCTGTGGAGGTTGAGGCTGCACCACATGTTCCTGGCCGCACCGGACGAAGTGCTCCAGGCGCTCGCGAGCTTCGTGCGCAAGGGGGACCCGGACGCCAGCGCGCTCCTGGACCGCTACATCGAGCGCAACCGCATCTTCATCCGCCGGCTGTCCCCGGCGCAGATGCGCAAGCGGTTGCGGCTGTCCCCGGTGGGGCGCTACCACGACCTGACCCGCATCTATGAGCGGCTCAACGAGCGCTACTTCCAGAGCCGCATCGACGCGGCCATCACCTATGGGCCGGCGCCCCGGGTGAAGGGGCCTCGCAAGAGCATCAAGATGGGCTCGTACTCGGCGGACTCGAAGGTCATCCGCATCCACCCGGCGTTGGATCAGCCGCTGGTGCCCCGGTACTTCGTGGAGTGGATCGTCTTCCACGAGATGCTGCACCACGTCTACCGAGCCCGCCGGGGCGAGGACGGCCGGCGCTGCATCCACCCGCCGGAGTTGATGGAGCACGAGAAGCGCTTCCACGACTACCAACGGGCGCTCGCCTGGGAGCACGAGAACCTGGACCTGCTCCTGTGCGCCCGCACGGAGCAGCTCTGATGCCAGCGGGCCCGCTCCCGGGGCGCCTTCGAGGCGTCCGGGACGCGGGCCCCGCTGACGGCGGCTCCCGACGGCTCAGGGGCGCCGTCAGGGCAGGATGAGTCCGCCGGGGCTGCGCCGCTCGCCCGTGAGGGCGGCAGGAGGCGCCTCGGGGGCCGTGGCGCCCTGCGCCGCCTGGGCCTGGGCACCCGCCGCGGCCAGGACCACGACCTTGGCGAAGAGCGTCTCCGCGAAGAGCGAGAAGGGCTCGTCGAGTCCGTGGAAGAGGCGCCGCGCCTCGCCCCGGGCGATGGATGCCTGGAGGGCCCGCCCGGTCGCGTCGAAGAAGGCCGCCATGCGCCACAGGCGGCGCGCGTAGCGCTGGCGCACCTCCGGGGTGAAGTAGGCCCTCGCCGCGTCCAGCACCCGCTGCCGCACCTGTTCCTGGCGCTGGGCCCCGCTCAACGCCAGCGGGCTCGACGCCAGCGCCTGCACCTGCTCCATCAGGCCCCGCATCTCCGCGTCGGGCGGCATCCACTCGGCGATCTCCGGCGTCGCGTGGAGCTGATCGCCCTCCAGGGCATGGCGCACGTCGTCGGGCTCGGGGGCGGGGAGGGGCTCGGGCACGTGGATGGGCTGCACTCCGTGGTGGCGCAGCGCGGCCTCCAGGTCCGGAGGGAAGGGCGTGCGGGTGCTCAGGTTGAGGGCCGCGGCCTCGGCGAGCAGCCGGGCCCCCTCATCGCGGGAGACCTCCATGCCGAAGCCGTTCTTCAGCCCGTGCTTGAGGATGCGGCGGATGTCCCCGCGGCTCTGCTCGGTGCGGTTGAGCTCCAGCACGCCCTGCTCATCCGACGCGATGACCTGGAGCAGCTCCACGCCGCCGCGCACCACGCGCGTGAGCAGCAGGCCGTACTGCCCCGCCGACGACACCACCGTCACCAGCGTGGGCAGCGTCTCCGGGGCCGGAGCCATGGGCGCCTCCCTGGGGGCTTCCGCCGGGGTGACGCCGCGCGAGCGCAGCCGGTAGAGCGCCTTCTTCGCGGCCTTGGCCAGCGGCTTCACCGACGAAGCGGACAGGGCCTCCGGCAGCGCCACCTGGCCCGCCAGCACGGCGGCCTCCAGCACCGCGCCCGCCAGGGCCTCGGGCAGGGCCTCCACGGCCGCGGGCGTCGCGGAGCCCACGTCGTCCGCGAGCTTCCGGGCCTGGGCGACGTCCGCCTCCGGGAAGGCGGGCAGGGGTGTGCCGGCGCGCAACGCATCCAGCAGGGGACGGGGCTCGGTGGAGGCAGGGCTCATGCGCCGGGTTTCTACTTCACGCGCTACCGCCGCCGCACCAGCCAGCTCCCTCCACTTTGTCCCACGATGACCAGTTCCGACTGGAGCCGGGCACCGAAGACGCGCGACGGATGCACCCCGCGCACCAGGAAGTGGTCGTACCAGGTGCCCTGCGTCGCTTGGTTCATCTCCTGCGGCCGCCACTCGGACGGGAAGGTGGGCGGCACCTCCCCCCGGTAGCGCAGGGGCGAGTGGGGCGTGGTGGCGAAGGTGAAGTTGGGCACCCCGCCGCGCTCGCGCGCCACCACCGCCGCGGCGTGGATGAAGACGGGGAAGCGCACCACGCTGGAGCGCGGGTCGAACACCAGCCCCATCACCTTCGGCCGGTTCGCGGCCAGGCCGGACAGCGCCTCCAACTCGCGGGCCTCCTGGGAGAAGTTCTGGAAGCCGCGCCCCATCACGAAGGCCAGCAGCAACGCGCTCGCCGCCGCCGCGAGCCCCAACGGCCGCCGCCAGTCCGCGCGCGCGGCCGGCATGCTCGCCACCAGCAGCGCCGCGGCCAGGTGCGCGTAGCGCGTGTTGAGGTAGTAGACGTACCCCCGGATGTCGAAGGGCAGGAGGAAGTACAGCGCCAGCGCCAGCACCCCCAGCCCCAACAGCCGCCAGCGCGCCAGCGGGCCCTCGCGGCGCGTCCCCGGCCCCACGAGTCCCAGCACCCAGCCCGCCACCGCCACCGCGCCCACCGCGTACAGCGGCCAGCGGTCCGAGCCGTCGTGGAACGTGTTGGCGAGCACCTGGAAGAACTCCGCGCGGTTCTGCTCGAAGCCCTTCCACGCCAGGTTCTGCGGCGAGAACGTGGGCCCCCACGCCTTCCACGGCGCGCCCGGCTGGATGTCCGGCGGGTTGCCGAACCGCAGCACCACCCACGACAGGAACAGCGTCACGCCGGGCACCACGCCCAGGAGCGCCGGCACGCGCGGCTTCACCCGGGCCACGATTCCCCGCGCCGCCGCGTCCTCCGGCACCGGCGTGGTGAGGAGCAACCACGGCAGCCCGAACGCCAGGAACCCGAAGGCCTGCACGTGGAAGAGCAGCACCGCCACCAGGCACACCGCCAGCCCCACACCCCAGCGCAGCCGTCGTGGCGCGTCCGTCAGCGTCCGCACGAAGAGGCCGCAGCACAGCAGCGTCAGCGGCAGGGCCGCCAGGTAGTTGATGAAGCCCCAGCCGAAGCTGTCCCCGTACGCGAGCGGCAGCGTGAGCAGCGCGGGCCACGACGGCCGGCCCAGGCCGCGCAACAGGAAGGCCATGCCCAGCGGCATCCCCACCACGTACGCGGTGAGGAAGACGCGGTTGGCCATCTCCAGGGGCAAGAGCCAGTTGAGCGCGCTGACGAGGTAGTAGTAGCCCAGGTACGGCGTCAGCTCGTGCCTCGCCGCGAACAGCGTGGGGTAGAGCGTCGTCGGGTCGTCCAGCCGGTGCAGCACCGAGATGAGGTACAGGTGCTGGGGCAGGTCCACCATGGGCAGCGAGCGCGACACCCAGAGCGGGAGCGCCCCCAGGACGAGCGCGGCGACAAAGGCGATGCGAGCAGTTCGGTTCGTCACGGGCAGGAGGGCGCGGACTGTACGCGCGCGCCCCCGCGCCGGGCGAGCGCACCGTGGGCTCCGTTGACGGGTAGGCAAAGGTGCGTGCGAATGCCTTGGCAGGGGGAATGCCCTGCGCTATAGGCCGGGACGGCGGATGCCTCCCCCCAAGCCTTCCCCAGGCCTTCGCCAAGGAGAGCGGACATGGCACGCAGCGCGACGTTGATGACCGCGGGATTGCTGATGGGCGGCCTCTGGCTTCTGCCCGCCAGCGCCCACGCCTGCGAGGCCCACGCGAAGGCGGCCGCCGCGTCCAAGGGCACCGCGCCCCAGACGCCGGCACCGGAGGCCCACAAGGCCCCGGAGGCCCAGAAGGACGACGCGCCGCGCCCGCTGGAGGAGCTGGATCAGCTGCTGACGGCGAAGTGCTCCTGCGGCAGCAAGGCGGACTGCACCTGCAAGCGCGGCAAGTGCGAGTGCTCCAAGTGCTCGGGCCGTCATGCGCCGCGCCAGGTGACGGATGCGCTGCGCGGCCGCCCCGCCACGCAGGAGCTCCAGGAGGCGCGCAACGACGCCTCCGCCGGCATCTTCATCTGAAACGAAAAGGGGGCCCGTGGAAGGGCCCCCTTGGGAACGACAGCGAGGTGGCTCAGGCCGCCGGGCTGGAAGAGCGCCCGCGCGGGGCAGGGGCTCCGCCCTCGGCCACGAGCACCGGCCAGCCTCGCGCCATGGCCTCGCGGAAGAAGGCCGCCAGCTGGTGCCGGCTGCTGTTCACCGCGCCCTGGAACGGGTCGATGAGGGCCTCTTCGCCCAGGCTCTCCTGCGAGGACAGCTGCACCGGGTTGCCGCAGCGCTCGCAGCGGATGGACACCTGGCGCACCAGGGCCACCGGCACCGCGTAGCGGGCACTGCATTGGCTGCACTTCCACACCAGCGCGCGCTCGCCGGCCTCCAGGCGGGCCAGGTGCTCCAGCTCATCCGCCAGGCGCAGCAGCGCGGGCAGGTCCTGGGGCGGCTGGGCGAAGATGGCGCTCGCGCCAAAGCCCTTGCCCGGCGAGCCCAGGGCCGGGGGACGGTCCCCCTGGAGCAGGGCGCGCAGGCGGTCGCGGGCTTTCAGGTCGCGGAACTCGGCGCCGGCGAGGGCGCGCTCCACGGCCTCGTGCACCGGAGGCAGGTCCGGCTCGAGGCGCTCTTCGTCCGGCAGGGTCTTGGGGAAGTCCACCAGCCGGTGGGAGGGAAGTGCGAGAAATCGGAAGGCCACGTTCCTTCCATGGCACTTGGGCCCGCCGTCCGCAAGACGCGAGTTGCCAAACGTGGGACGCGGGCGACAGTCCCGCGTCCCGCTTGTTTCAGGCGGACCACTCCAGCATCCGCTGCAGGGGGGCGAGCGCCGCGTGCTGCAGGTCCGCCGGCAGCACCAGCTCCGGCGTCCTGTCCCGCATGCAGCGGTAGAGCTTCTCCAGCGTGTTGAGGCGCATGTACGGGCACTCGTTGCACGCACACCCGTTGTCCGGCGGCGCCGGGATGTACGTCTTGTCCGGCGCGGCCTTCTTCATCTGGTGGAGGATGCCCGCCTCCGTCACCACGATGAACTTCTTCTTCGGGCTCTTCACCGCGTAATCCAGGATGGCCTTGGTGGAGCCGATGAAGTCCGCGTGCCGCAAGACTTGCTGCTCGCACTCCGGGTGGGCCACCACCTCCGCGTCCGGATGCTCGACCTTCAGCCCCACGAGCTTCTTCTCGCTGAAGATTTCATGGACGATGCAGCTGCCCGGCCACAGCACCATGTCGCGGCCCGTCTCCTTCATCACGTGCCGGCCCAGGTGTTGATCCGGCGCGAAGAGGATGGGGCGGTCCTTCGGAATCTGGTTCACGATGCGCACGGCGTTGGACGACGTGCAGATGACGTCGCTCATCGCCTTCACCGCGGCGGAGCTGTTCACGTACGACACCACGAAGGCGCCCGGGTGTTTGTCCTTGAACGCCTTGAAGGCCGCGGGCGGGCACCGGTCCGACAACGAGCAGCCGGCCTTGAGGTCCGGAAGCAACACTTGTCGGCTGGGATTCAGAATCTTGGCGGTTTCCGCCATGAAGTGCACACCGCAGAAGACGATGACGTCCGCCTCCGTCCGCGCCGCCGCCTGCGCGAGCGCCAGGCTGTCACCGACGAAGTCGGCCACGTCCTGCACTTCGCTCTCCTGGTAGTAGTGCGCCAGGATGACCGCGTTCATGGAGCGCTTCAGCTCCCGGATGCCCGCCTCGTAATCCACTGTCTCGCCCATGGGGGGCCTCCTCGTCGCCCACGCATTCTGTAACCGCGTCCGCGACCCGGGGCCAGCGCGCGCAACAGGCCCTCGTGCGTGCGTCCCTACCCACCAAGGGGTCCCAGCAGACCGCGCGTCTTTAACCTATTCCGAAAAGTCCTCTCACCCCCGCGTACATCACCTAATCCATAGGAGCAGGTAAAGTACGCGGTGGTTGTTCGCCGGCGGCTCACCGGGGAAGGCGTTTCAGCGCGGGCCCGCTGGCAACAGAGAGAGCACCAGGCTCGGACACTCAAGACATGCGGATGGCGGGAACGGGGCGCGTGCATGCCCCGCGTCGACGGGAATGGCGCCATGCACGGGCGCCGGTGTGGCTCTTGCGCGTCGGGGGAAATCCATGAGCGTGCCGACTCACGAAGTCCTCATCGTCCACCCCAACGAGATGCGTCGCAACGCGTTGAAGTCCGCGTTGAACACGCACCGCGTTTCGGTGGTGGGCTCACAGCTGGAAGCCACGCGGCGCATGGAGGCGACCGCGCCCACGTTGATCATCGCGCCCGCGGACAACGCGCGCCGCTTCCTGCGCCACGTGGACCGGGCGGCGCCGGAGGCCGTCTGCGTGTTCGTCTGCGCCCGGTCGGATCAACACGGGCTGGAGGAGCTGGTGGAGACGGCCGCGGAGGGGCACGTCTTCAGCACGGTGGACGACGCGCTGACCGAGGGCGAATTGAAGTCGCGCCTGCGCGACATCCTCCAGCTGCGCGCGTCCACACGCGTGTCGCTGGATGCCGGAATGCGCGTGGACTTCCTCCTGCGCGGCCAGGCCTTCAGCGCCGAGTGCCAGGACCTGGGCCACTTCGGGGCCGCGCTCCAGGTCCCCATGGACGCGTCGCTGGCGGCCTTCCTGCCGGGCACGCCCCTGGACTCGCTGACCATGCTGCGCGACGGCCGGCCCGTGCTGCACGTGGCCCGCGCCTACGTGCGCCACGCCACCCCCGTCCAGCAGGGGACGCACGCGTTCCTGCGCGTGGGCATCTCCTGGCGGCTCGCGAACGACGAGTCCACCGCCGCCCCGCCGCGCACGCTGCGGGACCCGGTGGCGGTGCAGGCCGCGCTGCGCAAGGCGCTCCGGCGCGAATTGCCCGTGTGGCTGCATCCGGCGGACAGCCAGACGGCGCACTTCCTGCTGGAGTCCGCCACGGTGGAGCCTTCCGACGAACGGGGCCTCCTGCGCGGGCAGGTGTCCCCGGCGCTGCCCGCGAGCGTGGGGGAGGTGGTCCACCTCTCCTTCGAGATGGGCGGCCAGCGCTACCGCGGCGTCACCAGCATGCTCCACGTGGGGCCTGACGGCGTGGTGCTGGGGATGCCCCGCACGCTCGCGGTGGAGAACCGGCGTGGACAGCAGCGCTTCCGCCCCAGCGCGCAGCACCGCTTCCTCGTGCGCTTCACCTCGCCGTTCAGCGGCCAGCGCATCACCCGCGCGGTGTTGGATCTGGGCGCGGGCGGGTTCGCCTTCCCCATCGACGCGTCGTGCGAGGTGCTTCCGGTAGGCTCGCTGCTGGACACCATGGTGCTGCTGCCGGACGGCTCGGAGGTGGCGTGCCGCGTGGAGGTGCGCTCGGTGGAGGTCGTGCCCTTCGAGTCCCGGCATGCTCAGCGCCTGAGGCCCTACCGCTGCGGCGTGCGCATCCTGGACATGCCGCGCGCGGTGCGCGACGCCATCGTGGATGCGTTCGTGTCCGCGCGCGCCCCCCAGGTCCGCGACGCCGCGGTGTTCCGCTTCCCGGACGTCTGGCGGATGATGGCGGACGCCCGCTACACCTTCCACCCGGACCACCCCTTCGGCGAGGAGCCCCGCGTCCTGCCCGTGCTGGAGGCGACGTATGAGCGGCTGGGCCGCGCGCGCGCGCTGGGGCGCTCGCTCGTCTTCACGGATGCGAGCCGACTCCTGGGGCACGTCAACGGCCTGCGCATGTACTCCGGCACGTGGCTGGTGCAGCACCTGGCGGTGATGCCGAGCTTCCGGCGCAGCGAGCAGATCTCCAGCGAGCTCACGTCGCTCGCCGTGGAGGTGGGCGAGGCGATGGAGGACGTGGAGTTCATCCGCTACATGTGGCGCACCGACAACCGGTGGCCGCACCGGCTGGGCACGTGGCTGGCGCGCGTGCTGGAAGGGCAGGGGCTGTGCCACCTGCGCCAGTTCCACTACCTGCGCGCGGACCTGTCCCAGATGCCCACCGTGGACGCGGGGGCGCTGCCGGCCGTACGCGAGGCGGGCCCGGAGGACCGCCAGTGGCTGGAGTCATACCTGCGCCGCCGGGGGGAGATGGTGCGCCTGCTCAGCGAGGACCTGGGCGCGGACCCCGGCCCCGAGTCCGTCCTGGGCGCGCGCTTCCGCGCGGCGGGCCTGCACCGCGAGCGGCGGATGTTCGTGGTGGATGGGAACGAGGGGCCGCTGGCGCTGGCGCTCCAGGACGAGGCCTCGCCGGGCCTGAGCCTCATTGAGGTCACCAACGGCTTCAACCTGGTGGTGGCGGACCGGGAGCACCCTCGCGCGAAGGACGCGGTGGCGGCGCTGGCGCTGCGGTGCATGGCGCACGCGCGCGAGCGGGGCCGCGGTTCGGCGCTGGGCATGGTGGACGCGCTGGACATGCCGGTGCTGGGCGCCTGGGGCTTCATGGACCAGGGCCTCTTCTCCGAGTGGACCTTCCACCGCTCCATGGTGCGCCGCTGGTGCGAGGCCTGGCGCTCGCTCTTCGAACGGCAGATGCCCATGCGGCGCATGAAGCCCCGGGCCTCCGCCCAGGCTCCCGAGGCTCCGGTGTCCGTCCAGAAGCAGGAGGCGCGCTGATGTACCTCATGGAATCCGCCGAAGAGTCCCGTCGCCTCCTGGAGCAGGAGCAGTCCCAGGACACGCGCGACGTCCTCCGCCGCACGGGCCTCAAGCCGGGGGACCGCGCGCTGGACGCCGGCTGCGGCCCGGGCGGCATCGCCGAATTGATGGCGGACCTGGTGGGGGAGGGCGGCCACGTCACCGGCGTGGAGCTGCACGACGGCCGCCTCGCGGAGGCGCGATCGCGCAACGCCCACCGCCCGAACCTGACGTTCCTCCAGGCGGACGTGCGCACCACGGGCCTGCCCTCGGACGCGTTCGATTATGCGTGGAGCCAGTACGTCTTCGAGTACCTGCCGGACCGGGACGTGGCGCTCGCGGAGCTCATCCGCGTGACGCGGCCCGGGGGGCGGGTGGTGGTGTCCGACATCGACGGGCTGGGCCTCCAGAACTGGCCCTTCCCGGAGCACCTGCGCGTGGGCACCCAGCGCATCGTGGAGGCCCTGGCGGCGCAGGGGTTCGACCTGTACGTGGGCCGCAAGCTGTATTCTGAGTTCCGCCGCGCGCAGCTCACGGACGTGCGGGTGCACCTGATGCCCTTCTACCTCTCCCCGGGCGCCGCGGAGGCGCGGCTCGTGCGCGACTGGAAGACGCGCTTCGAGGCGTTGGCCCCGGTGGGCGCGGCGGTCCTGGGCGGGCTCGAGGCCTACCAGTCGCACTGCGCCGACTTCCTGGCCATGCTCGAGGACCCGGAGGGACTGAAGTACGCGGTGACGCTGGTCACCGAAGGAACGAAGCCGTGACCCAACGCCTGCCGGCGGTGAAGGTGCAGGACGTGTCCGCGGACAACGCCCCCGAGGTGAGCGTCCGCGCCACGTCCACGCTGCTGCTCTACTTCGAGCACCGCTTTGGCGCGGAGCGGCTGGCCCGGGTGTGGCGCGAGCACGCGTTCAGCCTGGGGCTGGACTACATGCGCCAGCCCACCAACTACGTCTCGCTGCGCTTCCTGGAGCGCGTGGCGGCGGCGCTGCGCGAGGACTCCGGCGACTCGCGCTTCATGCGCGAGGCGGGCCTCTTCACCGCGTCGCCGCAGGCGCTGGGCTTCGTCTTCTACATGCTGCGCGCCTTCGGCTCGCCCAAGGCCTGCTACAAGCAGACCATCGACTTCTCCCCCAGCTACAACCGGGTGGGGGCGTTCGCGGTGGACCTGCTGGAGCACAAGCGGCTCAAGCTGTCCTACCGCAGCAGCACCCCGGAGCAGAACCGCAACATCTGCGAGCTGCGCATGGGCCAGTTCGCGTCCTTCCCCACCATCTGGGGCCTGGCGCCCGCGGAGGTGCGGGAGTCGGAGTGCCAGGTGCTGGGCGGCCAGGCGTGCCGCTACCACCTCACCTGGACGGATCCGCCCACGCTCTGGGGCCACTACCTGGGCCTGCTGCTGGGCATGGTGAGCGGGCTGTTGGCCACGCACCTGGGCTGGGGGGACGCGCTCTTCTCCGTGACGTCGCTGGGCATGGGCGGCTTCGCGCTGGGCGGCTGGTTGGACCGGTGGCGCGAGCTCAAGCGCAAGGACGAGCTGCTCGCGGCGCAGGCCCAGGCGAACATGGGCTCGCTGCGAGAATTGCAGCAGCGCTACGACGAGGTGTTCGGCAGCAACGTGGCGCTGGAGGACCGCGTCGTCGCGCGCACGCGGGAGCTGTCGGAGGCCAACGAGAAGCTGGAGGCGGCGCTCGTCAAGCAGCGCGAACAGGACCGGCTGAAGACGGAGTTCTTCGACAACGTGAGCCATGAGCTGCGCACGCCGCTCACGCTCATCCTGCTGTCGCTGGACGCGCTCCAGAAGGAGCCGGAGTCGCTGCCCACGGTGGTGCGGCAGCACCTGGTGACGCTGGACCGGAGCACGCAGCGGCTCTTGAGGCTCATCGACAACCTGCTCAACCTGGCGCAGCTGGAGGCGGGCAAGGTGCGGCTGCGCTACCAGCCGCTGGAGCTGCACGCGTTCCTGTCCTCGCAGCTGTTGCCCTTCCGCACCGTGGCGGAGAAGCAGGGGCTCACCCTCTCGCTGGAGGGCGGGCCGGTGTCGCCGGTGCACGCGGACGCGGAGCGGATTGAAGGCGTGTTCCACAACCTGGTCTCCAACGCGCTCAAGTTCACTCCGGCCGGCGGCAACATCGCGGTGCGGCTGCGCGAGGACGACACGGACGTGCACGTGGAGGTGGTGGACACGGGGCAGGGCATGGCGCCCGCGGACCTGGCCGTCATCTTCGACCGCTTCGCCCAGGCGGACACGACGGGCACGCGGCGCTTCGGGGGCAGCGGCATCGGCCTGGCGCTGGTGAAGGAGACGCTGGCGCTGCACTCGGGCGGCATCGAGGTGTCGAGCACGCCGGGGCAGGGCAGCAGCTTCCGCGTGCGGCTGCCCAAGGGCACCCGGCATCTGCGCGAGGACCTGCGCGAGCGCCGCGCCACGGACCTGCCCACGCGCCGTGAGCGCCGCAGCTCCGGCCGCTTCGCCACCGTGCTGGCCGCCACCGTCGCCGGGGCGCAGCGCCCCACGGAGCCGCAGGACCACACGCGCGCGGACTCGAAGGCCCCCCGCATCCTGGTGGTGGAGGACGACGCGGAGATCCGCGCCTTCATCGCGGACATCCTCGCGCCCAGCTACCGGGTGCTGGAGGCCGCCAACGGGGAAGAGGGGGCGCGCCGCGCGATGGAGGAGCGGCCGGACCTGGTGGTGTCCGACGTGATGATGCCGGTGCAGTCCGGCCTCAACCTCCTGGTGCAGCTGCGCGCCCACGCGCAGACGGTGGACATGCCCGTCATCCTGCTCACCGCGCGCCAGGAGGTGGCCGCCAAGGTGGAGGCCCTGGGCGCGGGCGCCAATGACTACCTGGGCAAGCCCTTCAGCCCGCGTGAGCTGCTGGCGCGCGTGGAGACGCAGCTGCGCCTGCGCGAGGCGGCCGTGCGCGCGGCGGAGAACGAGCGGCTGGCGGCCATCGGCCTGCTCACCTCCGGCTTCGCGCACGAGGTGCGAAACCCCCTCAACGGGCTGATGAACGCGCTCATCCCGTTGAAGGAGGTCATGCAGGGGAAGCAGACGGGCGGGGACCCCAACCTGGGCACCGCGATGCTGGAGGTGATGGAGGAGTGCGGCCAGCGCATCCGCCACCTGGCGGAGTCGCTGCTGTCCTTCGTGCGCACGGCGGAGAAGCCGGTGGCGGTGCGGCTGGACGTGGCGCTCGACTCCACGCTCAGCGTGCTGGGCTGGCGCATCCCCTCGGCCGTCGTGGTGGAGCGCGCCTACCAGTGCGCGGAGCCCATCTGGGGCGACCCGGGCACCCTCAACCAGGTGTGGCTCAACCTGCTGGACAACGCCCTGCGCGCGGTGGGCGACGCCGGCCGCGTGCTGGTGGAGACGGCCCAGCAGGGCGACGAGGCGCTCGTCACCATCGAGGACACCGGCGTGGGCATCCGCGCGGAGGACCTGGAGAAGCTCTTCCAGCCCTTCTTCTCCACCCGCGCCGCGGGTGAAGGCACGGGCCTGGGCCTGGCGCTCAGCCGGCGCATCATCCTGCAGCACGGGGGCCGCATCCACATCACCAGCCAACTGGAGAAGGGCACGCGCGTGGAGGTCCGGCTGCCCATGCGCCCCGCGCACGCGGAGCCCCTGGCCTCCACCCCCACCGCGGGTGCGAGTCGCGGCCGCTGGCCCCGGCGCATCGGCTGACGCGCCCGGCCACGAACGGCCGGGGCGCGGGGGGCTGAAGGGCTGCTCGCGCAGGGGGCGGGAATTCCCAAGGACGCGGGGTGTCCTCTGTCCTCGCCGAGGGCGGGACTCCTGTTACAGTCGCGCGACTTTTCGTTCCCCCTCACAAGAATCCGTTCGAGGAACTCACGGCATGCAAAGCACCGTCGCCGCGGGCGAGGCCCGCAAGGGGCATCCCCCGGGCCTGTATTTGTTGTTCGCCACCGAGATGTGGGAGCGCATGTCCTATTACGGCATGCGCGGCCTGCTGGTGCTCTTCCTCACCGACAAGGTGCGGGGCGGCTTTGGCTGGTCCGCCGCGGATGCGCTGAGCCTCTACGGCACGTACACGGGCCTCGTGTACCTGACGCCCATCCTGGGCGGCTACATCGCGGACCGCTACATCGGCCAGCGCAAGGCGGTGCTGCTGGGCGGCGTGCTGATGATCATCGGCCACCTGTTATTGGCGCTCCCCGGCATCTCCATCTTCTACGCGGGCCTGGGCTTCCTCATCATCGGCAACGGCTTCTTCAAGCCGAACATCTCCACCATGGTGGGCGGGCTGTACCCCGCGGGTGACGGCCGGCGCGACGGTGCCTTCACCATCTTCTACATGGGCATCAACCTGGGCGCGGTGCTGGGCAACTTCATCTGCGGCACGCTGGGTGAGCGCGTGGGTTGGCACTGGGGCTTCGGCTCCGCCGGCGTGGGCATGGCGCTGGGCGTGATCATCTTCGTGGCGCTGGCGAAGCGGTTCCTGGGCAACGTGGGCCTCGCGCCCGCGCCGCGCCCCACCGAGGCGCAGACGACGACGCCGGACGGCAAGCACCACGCCTTCAGCCGCCAGGAGTGGGACCGCATCATCGTCATCTTCATCATCGCGCTGTTCGTGGTGGCGTTCTGGACGGGCTTCGAGCAGGCGGGCGGCCTGATGAACCTCTACACGGACCAGAAGGTGGACCGCTCGATGTTCGGCTGGGAGGTGCCCACCACCTGGTTCCAGAACTTCAACTCCGTCTTCATCGTGACGCTGGCGCCCATCTTCGCGGCGGTGTGGAGCTCGCTGGCTGCGAAGGGCAAGGACCTGAGCATCCCGGTGAAGATGTCCCTGGGGCTCATCTTCCTGTCGGTGGGCTTCGCCTTCATGCTGGGCGCCTCCAAGGAGAGCGCGATGGACGGCAAGGCGGCGGCGTGGTGGGTCATCATGGCGTACCTCTTCCACACCATGGGCGAGCTGTGCCTGTCGCCGGTGGGCCTGTCCATGGTGAGCAAGGTGGCGCCCCAGCGCGTCGTCTCCGCGATGATGGGCGTGTGGTTCCTGGCGAACGCGGTGGCCAACAAGCTGTCCGGCGTGCTGGGTGGCTACTCGGAGAAGATGGGTGAGTTCAGCGTGTTCCTCACCATCGTCATCGGCGCGGGCCTGTCGGGCGTCATCCTGCTGTTCCTCGCCCCCATGCTGAAGCGGATGATGCACGGCACGGACGAAGTGACGCCCGCGTCGACGCCCGCGCACCAGGAAGGCACCGTCCACCCGGCCACCTGAGCCGGGTAGGGCAGTCTTGCTGAAGCACGAACGCCGGAGCGCCCCCTGGGTGCTCCGGCGTTTTTCGTGGGCCGTGGGGACCCTGCACGCCCGCTCCCGCGTGGGTATCGATTCTCTAGAGCCCATGCGGATCCAGATTGGAAAGAGTCGCTCGGCGGATTGCACCGCCGCAGCGCGGGAGGCGAGCCAGGAGGCGCTGCGCGGCGCGGACGCCCCCAGCTTCGCGCTCGTGCTGTGCACGGACCAGTACGACGCGGTGGCGTTGGCGTCCGCGGTCGGAGCGCAGCTCGGGGACATCCCCTGGGCCGGGTGCTGCGCGGCGGGCGTCTTCGCGGGAACGGAGCTGCTGCTCCAGGGCCTGGTCATCGCGGTCTTCCGCGGCGGCGACTTCCGCGTCGGCGTGGGAATGGGCGGGCCGGTCAGCGTGAGCCCGCGAGCGGCCGGACGCGCGGCGGTGGCCGAGGCCGTCAGCAAGCTGCCTCCCAAGCCCCCTGGATACCGGCGGACGCTGTTCGTCCTGCCGGACGCGCTGAGCGGCAACTCGACGGAGGTCGTGCGCGGGGCTCAACAGGAGGCGGGCGCGGGCATCCGCTGGGCGGGCGGCGGAGCGGGCAACAACGTCCGGTTCGTGAAGACGGCCCAGTTCACGCACGGGCATGCCTACCAGGACCAGGTGGTGGTGATTGCCTTTGATGCCCTGGAACCGTTGGGCGTGGGCATCCAGCACGGCTGGTCTCCGTATGGTCCGCCCTCGCAGGTCACCAAGGCCCGGGGCTCGACCGCCGTCGAGCTCGACTACGAGCGCGCCTTCGAGGTCTACCGGCACACGGCCGAGAGCCGGGGCGACGCCCTGGACGCGCAAAGCTTCCCCCGCTTCGCGATGACCCACCCGCTGGGGATTCCCCAGGCCAATGGCGAGTTCGTGATCCGCGATCCCCTGACCGTCGAACCCGACGGTTCGGTGCGCTTCATCGCCGAGGTCCCGGACGGCTCCCTGGTCCGCGTGATGGAGGGCAAGCGCACGGACCTGCTCGACGCCGCGGGCAGTGCCGCCACCCTGGCCCGGGAGGCAACCCCTGGCACGTTGGGCGGCGCGGTGGTGTTCGATTGCGTCTCCCGGTACCTCCTCCTGGGGGAGGGCGTCCGGGACGAGCTCGCGAGGTTCCAGGACGCGCTCGGAGAGGGCGTCCCGGTCGTGGGCTGTCTGACCCTGGGCGAGGTGGGGGCCATGGGAGGTGGGGTCCCCCAGTTCCACAACAAGACAGCGGTGGTGGTCGCCCTGCCTGGGTGAGGGAGTGAGGTGGCGCATGGCGGACCACGGCGCGGACGGGGACCACAAGCTCACCGAGGAACGGCTCGCGCTCTTGAGCGTGCTCCAGGAGCTCACGGTCGCGGCGCTCGATCTGCTCAATCCCTGCAAGCCCGCCGACGACTTCCTGGACCGCGTCGCGGAGCGGCTGGGGTGCGCGGTCGCCCTCTGGCTCCAGCCGGATGCGCGGGGACATGTGGGGCTTCTGGGCGCGAGCGGACTGTCCTCGGCCTCCCGCCAGCTCCCGATTCCAGGGTTGCCCCCGCGCCCCGAGATGCCAGCGCCTCACTCGGTGGACCTTCCCTACCCGGAGCTGGACTCGCCGGGGCTCGTGCGGTGGTCCGTGCCCATTGACGACGCCGGTGCTCCTTCCAGCTTGCTGCTGCTGTACTTCGACCGCGAGCCGCGGCTGCCGCGGCAATACCGGGGCATGGTGGAGCGGCTCGGCGGTGTGCTTCACACCGCGCTCGTCCACCGGCAACTCTTCGCGCGGACCCTGGACAGCGAGCGCGAGCTCCAGCGGGAGCGGGACTTCAGTTCAGCGGTCCTGGACACGGCCCGCGCGCTGGTCATCGTCCTGGATCCCCAAGGGCGGATCATCCGCTTCAACCGGGCGTGCCAGGAGATGACGGGCTACTCCTTCGAGGAGCTGCGCGGCGCGTATTTCTGGACGCGACTCCAGCCGCCGGACGAAGCGGCGCGGGTCGCGAAGAACTTCGCCGTGCTCGCGGCCGGGTTGGGGTTCGAGCAGTCCGAGCACCACTGGATGACGCGCACGGGAGAGCGCCGCCTCATCGCCTGGGCCAGCAACGTGCTTCGAGGCGAGTCGGGAGTGATTGAGTACGTCATCGGCACCGGCATCGACATCACCGAGCACCGCCGGGCCGAGCAGGAGCGCGATCAGACCTTCCAGCGGGAGCAACAGGCGCGCGCCCGCGCGGAGGCGCAGGAGGGGCGGTCCGCGCTCCTGGCGGAGGCGTCCGGGCTGCTCACCGGCTCGCTCGCCCCCGAGGACGCGATGCGCAGCGTGGCCGCGCTGACCGTCGAGCGGTTCGCCGACTGGTGCGCGGTGGACCTGCTGGACGGGGGGCATTCCTTCCAGCGCATCACCGAGGCCCGCTCCCAAGCGCTGCACGCCACCGCGACCGCGCGGATGCACTGCGCGCTGCCCGACCTGGAGGCCGCGCATGGCCCGGGGAGGGTGCTCCGCCTGGGCGAGCCGGAGTTCTGCCCGGAGGGATGCGCCTCCATGTCACTGGGGTGCGTCCGGGACGGGCAGGGCCTGTCCGAGGTGGTCGAGTTCCAGTCGTGGATTTCGGTGCCGCTGCTCGCACGGGGGCATGCGCTCGGAGCGCTCACCCTCGCCCGCGTGGAGGGCGGTGGCCGGTATGGCCCGGCGGATTTCGCGCTCGCGCAGGAGCTGGCCCGCCGCGCGGCGATGGCGCTGGACAACGCCCGCCTCTACCAGCAGGCGCAGCTGGCGATTGGCCTTCGGGATGAGTTCCTCTCCATTGCCTCGCATGAGCTGAAGACCCCGGTCACGTCCCTCCAGTTGTCGGTGCAGGGATTGATGCGCCTTGCCCGCTCAGGAGCGCTGCGGACCGCGCGGGTGGAGACGGTGACGCACTCGCTGGAGGTCATCGAGCGTCAGGCGAAGCGGATGGCGAAGCTCGTCAACACCCTGCTGGACGTCTCCCGCATCCATGCCGGAAAGCTGGAGCTGGAGTTCGAGGAGGTGGACCTGGCCGCGCTGGTCCGGGACGTCGCGGCGCGCTTCGTCCCCGAACTGGCCTCGTCCGGAACCCGGCTCCAGGTCCACGCAGACACGGCGATGCCGGGCGTGTGGGACCGGTCGCGGTTGGATCAGATCGTCACCAACCTGCTCTCGAACGCCATCAAGTACGGCGAAGGGAGGCCCATCGAAGTGCGAGTGGAGGGGGATGCCGTGATGGCCCGCCTGGAGGTCCGGGATCAAGGCATTGGCATCCCGGCGGAGCGGCACGCGCGCATCTTCCGGGCCTTCGAGCGCGCGGTGTCGTCCCGCCACTACGGGGGGCTGGGGTTGGGCCTCCACATCGTGAACCAGCTGGTGGAGAGGCTGGGCGGTTCGGTCCAGGTCGAAAGCGAGGCGGGGCAGGGCGCCACCTTCACGGTGGCGCTGCCCCGCCGGGGGCCGCACACGTCTCCCACGGCGGATCCGACCGTGCAGGTTTCGCCTTAGGCCGGCTTCGGCTCGACGCCCGGGTTGCGGCCGTCCATGGGGGCCTGCGCGTCCGTCTGGTAGTAGTCGCGCACCACGTAGCGGCGGGCCACCAGCGCCATGCCCACGGCCGCCACGGTCGCCAGGGCCGCGTAGAAGAAGAACTGCGCGGAGCCCGTGAAGACGTTGAGCGCCGCGGCGATGGCCACCGCCACGTTCGCCAGCGTGTTCGTCACCAGCCACACGCTCTGGATGGTGCCCTTCATCTCCCGGGGCGCCTGCGTGTACGCGAACTCCAGGCCCGTGGTGGACACCAGGATCTCGGCCACCGTCAGCACGATGTACGGCAAGAGCTGCCACGCGATGTTCAGCGTCGTCCCGCCCTCCATGGCCACCTGGAAGAAGCCCGCGATGACGAACGACGCGGCGCCAATCACCAAGCCCAGCGGCATGCGGCGCAGCGGCGTCAGCTCCCAGCCCATCCGCTGGAAGGCCGGGTACACCACGGCCGTCAGGAAGGGGATGAGCAGCATCACCAGCATGGGGTTGATGAACTGCATCTGGCTGGGCTGGAACACGATGCCGCCCACGTTGGGGTCCATGGACCGCGCCTGCACCACCCAGGTGGACGCCTTCTGATCAAACAGCATCCAGAAGAAGGGCACGAACGGCAGCATCAGCGCGGACACGCGGAACACCGCCTTCACGCCCTCCACCGCCTCCGCCGGGTGCTCCGCCTTCGCCTTGTCCAGCCACGTGCCGCCCGCCGCGTCCTTGCCCCGGAACGCGCTGCCCAGCACCTTGAAGAACGAGTGCGGATTGGGGCCCGTGGGCGGCACCAGCACGTAGTGCTTGCGGCCGGCCCAGAAGATGATCGTCGCCAGGAACATCAGGATGCCCGGCACGCCGAAGGCCACCGCCGGCCCGTAGTTCTTCATCAGCACGGGGACGAACAGCGACGCGAAGAACGAACCGAAGTTGATGGTCCAGTAGAAGATGGCGAAGACCTTCTTCACCAGGTGCTTGTTGCCTTCCGTGAACTGGTCGCCCACCATCGCGGACACGCACGGCTTGATGCCGCCTGAGCCAATCGCGATGAGCGTCAGGCCCGTGTAGAAGCCCGTGGCGTTGTCCTCGAAGAGCGCCAGGCACGCGTGCCCCGCGCAGTACACGAGGCTCAGCACGAAGATGGTGTGGAACTTCCCGAAGAAGCGGTCCGCCAGGTACCCGCCAAGGAGGGGGAAGAAGTACACCCCCGCCATGAACAGGTGCATCAGGTACTTCGCCTGAGCCTCCCGCGCCCCCGTCTCCGGCACGTGCGTGCGCAGCAGGTAGTCGATGAAGAACACCACGAGGATGTTCCGCATCCCGTAGAAGCTGAAGCGCTCACAGGCCTCGTTCCCGATGATGTAGGGAATCTGAGGCGGGAAGCGCTGGGAGGTGGGGGCGGTCGAGGTCTCGGCCATGCCCCCACCCTACCGGGGCCCCTCAGGCCGCGTCCACGCGCTTGCCAATGCGGGCCCGTCGCGCCTTGCCCAGCACGTGCTTGAGGTAACGCCCGGTGTGGCTGGCCTCCTCCTTCGCCACGTCCTCCGGCGTCCCGATGGCGAGAATCTGCCCGCCGCCCGAGCCGCCCTCCGGCCCCAGGTCGATGAGCCAGTCCGCGCTCTTGATGACGTCCAGGTTGTGCTCGATGACGAGCACGCTGTTGCCCGCCTCCACCAGCCGGTTGAGCACGGACAAGAGCTTGCGGATGTCCTCGAAGTGCAGGCCCGTGGTGGGCTCGTCCAGGATGTAGAGCGTGCGCCCGGTGGCCACCCGGGCCAGCTCGCGGGCGAGCTTGATGCGCTGCGCCTCACCGCCGGACAGGGTGGGGGAGGGCTGGCCCAGCCGCAGGTAGCCCAGGCCCACGTCGGTGAGCGTGGTGAGCACGCGCAGGATGTCCTTGTGCGCGCCGAAGTGGTCCACCGCTTCCCGGACGCTCAAGTCCAACGTCTCCGCGATGTTCTTGCCCTTGTAGCGCACGCGCAGCGTGGCTTCGTTGAAGCGCTTGCCGTTGCAGACCTCGCAGGGGACGTACACGTCCGCCAGGAAGTGCATCTCCACCAGCTTCACGCCGTCGCCCTCGCACGCCTCGCAGCGGCCGCCCTTGATGTTGAAGCTGAAGCGGCCCGGGCCGTAGCCGAACGTGCGCGCCTCCGGCGTCATGGCGAAGACTTCACGGATGGCGTCGAACACCTTGGTGTACGTGGCCGGGTTGCTGCGCGGCGTGCGGCCAATGGGCCGCTGGTCGATGTCGATGACCTTGTCCAGGTGCTCCAGGCCCTTGATGGACTTGTGCTTGCCCATGGGCTCGCGGCTCTCGTAGAGAGCGCGCGCCAGGGCCGGGTAGAGGATTTCGTTGATCAGCGTGGACTTGCCCGCGCCGGACACGCCCGTCACCGCCGTGAAGATGCCCAGCGGGATGTCCGCGTCCACGTTCTTCAGGTTGTTCTCCGTCGCGCCCACGATGGAGATTTGATGCTTGGGGTTCACCGGGCGGCGCGACTCGGGGATTTCAATCTCCTGGCGGCCGGACAGGTACGCGCCGGTGAGGCTCTTCTCGTCCGCCATCACCTGCTTGGGCGTGCCCTGGGACACCACCTGCCCGCCCAGTTCGCCCGCGCCGGGGCCGAAGTCCACCAGGTAGTCCGCCTCCTCCATCGTCTCCTCGTCGTGCTCCACGACGATGACGGAGTTGCCCAGGTCGCGCAGGCGCTTGAGCGTGGTGAGGAGCTTGCCGTTGTCGCGCTGGTGCAGACCGATGGAGGGCTCGTCCAGGATGTAGATGACGCCCGTCAGCTCGCTGCCCATCTGCGACGCCAGCCGGATGCGCTGGCTCTCACCGCCGGACAGCGTGGACGCGGTGCGGTCCAACGTGAGGTAGCCCAGGCCCACGTCCACCAGGAAGGACAGGCGGCTGCGGATCTCCTTGAGCAGCTCCTGGGCAATCTTCTCCTCCTGCGCGGAGAGGCCCATCTGCGTGAGGAAGGTGCGCGCCTCCGTGATGGTCATCCGGCTCAGGTCCACCAGCGTGCGCGTGTGCACCTTCACCGCGCGGCTCTCCGGACGCAGGCGCTCGCCCTTGCAGGACGGGCAGGGCTTGTCGCTGAAGTACTTCTGCAGCTCCGCCTTGCGCGCTTCCGACGTGGTCGTCTTGAAGTTGCGCATGGTGCGGGCGAGCAGGCCCTCCCACTCCATGTCGTACTGGCCGTTGTCGCCCCACTGCACGGTGAAGGACTTGCCCTTCGCGCCGTTCATCAGGACGTCCTTCTCCCGCTTGGTCAGCTTCGCGTACGGGACGTCCAGGTCGATCTTGAACGCGGACGCCAGGCTCTCCACGAAGTCCGCCGTCCAGCCCTCGCCGCGGTTCATGCCGCTGGCCCACGGCTCAATGGCGCCGTCGCGGATGGTGCGCGACGGGTCTGGCACCAGCAGGTCCGCGTCCATCTCCGGACGGGTGCCCAGGCCGTTGCAGTCCGTGCACATGCCCAGCGGGTTGTTGAAGGAGAACGACGCGGGCGTCAGGTCCCCGAAGGACAGGCCGCACGCGGGGCACGCGTTCAGCTCGCTCATCACGCGGTCGGACGCGAGCGTGCCCTTCTCGTCCGTGATGATGAGCGTGCCCTTGCCCTCGCGCAGCGCGGTCTCCACGGAGTCCGTCAGGCGCGTGCGCAGGTCCGGCTTCAACACCAGACGGTCGATGATGAGCGCGATGTCGTGCTTGGACTTCTTGTCCAGCTCGATGCGCTCCTCCAGCTCGCGCACCTTCCCGTCCACGCGCGCGCGGGAGAAGCCGCGCTTCTGCGCCTCCGCGAGCAGATCTTTGTGTTCGCCCTTGCGGTTCGTGACGATGGGCGCCAGCACCTGGAGCCTGGTGCCCGCGGGCAGCTTCATGATCTCATCGACGATCTGCTGCGCGCTCTGCTTGCCCACCTTGCGGCCGCACTGGGGGCAGTGCTGCACACCGATGGAGGCGTAGAGCACGCGCAGGTAGTCGTGCACCTCCGTGACGGTGCCTACCGTGGAGCGCGGGTTGTTGCTGGCCGCCTTCTGCTCGATGGAGATGGTGGGCGACAGGCCTCGCAGCGTGTCGTAGCGGGGCTTCTCCATCTGCCCCAGGAACTGGCGCGCGTAGGAGGAGAGGCTCTCCACGTAGCGGCGCTGCCCCTCGGCGTAGAGCGTGTCGAACGCGAGCGAGCTCTTGCCGGAGCCCGACACACCGGTGAACACCACGAGCTTCTTCTTCGGGATGTCCAGGGAGACGGTCTTGAGGTTGTGCTCCCTGGCACCACGGATGGAAATGACGTCGGGCTCGGACATGGGGGGCGCTTTATCACTGAAAGGGTGTTCCGGTGCACGCAAAGGCGCACTACCGGAGAGGTTCAGCGGAAACACGCGAAACCGCCGCCCGCATCCCCACCGCCAAACGGGCACCCGGCCGTCCTGCGCACGCCACTCGTCCCCTCTGGAAATCGCACGGCCCCCGAGGGTCAGGGGTCGGTGTAGCATCGACCGTTTGTGAAGCTTTTGCAGTCGCTTCCACGAAACGTGGAATCTCCTGCTTTACCCGTTAAATGCCGTTCCCCAGCGTGGGCGCCCGTTTGCCGTGTTGGCGGCGTGACGGCGCCTCGTTGGGACGCCCAGGCACCAGGGTTGCACCTTTCTACGACGACCGGATCCACGCGCAGTGCTGTGTGGGGGGACACCGGTGCCGTGCGAAGGAAATGGGGGACTCTGTATGCGTGGACTCCGATGGCTGGTGTTGGCGTTGGTGGCGGCGGCGACGGCGTGTGAGCGGCCCACTTCACAGCAGGCACGCACGGGCTTCGCGGCACGCCCGGAGCTCCTGGAGTTCGGCCCCGCCGCCGTGGGGCGCACCAAGACGATGACGCTGCGGCTGGCGAACCAGGGGCGCGCGTCGTACCGCGTGGAGGGAGCGCGCTCGTCGCTGCCCAACGTCAGCGTCCCGGTGTTCGAGCCCTTCACGCTGACGGCCGGCGCGGAGCACGCGCTTGAAGTGCGCTTCACGCCCGACGTGGAGGGCGCGGTGCAGGGGCAGCTGGAGCTGTTCACGGACGCGTCCGGCGGCGCGGCGACGCAGGTGCCCATCAGCGGGCGCGGCGTGAAGGCGCTGGTGGAGGTGCCGGAGTCAGCGCTCGACTTCGGCAACGTGAACCTGGGGCTGGTGGAGATGCGCGAGGTGACGGTGCGCAACCCCTCCGACGTGGAGAGCCCGCTGGTGTTGTCGGTGGAGGGCGCGGACAAGGACGAGTTCTCCGCCGGCGCGGGGATGCCGTCCACGCTGGCGCCGCATGAGACGCGCAAGGTGCCGGTGGCCTTCAGCCCGGTGCGGCTGGGCAACGGGGAGGCGGAGCTGCACGTCGCGGTGTGCGACGGCTGCGAGCCCGCGGTGGTGAGGCTGACGGGGATGGGCGTGGCCGGCGCGCTGGAGGTGACGCCGCTGCGCGTGGACTTCGGCCGGGTGGCGGTGGGCGCCACCGCCGAGGAGCGCATCACCGTGCGCAACCTGGGCTCCGAGCCGCTCAGCTACAAGGGCGCGGCGCTCCTGGAGGACCCGTCCGGCGTGTTCAAGGTGGTGAGCGCGCCCGCGCTCCCCAACGACGTGCTGGCTCCGGGTGGGGTGGTGGAGCTGCGCGTGGCCTTCACGCCCGCGGTGGCCGGCCGGGTGCGCGATGGCCGCGTGGAGGTGTCCGTGCGCAAGCCGAAGACGACGTCGCCCGGGCCCAAGGTGACGCTGACGGGTGAGGGCGGCGCGTCGTGCGTGGAGGTGACGCCCGCGCACCTGGACTTCGGGCCGGTGGCCTTCGGCATGACGGCCACGCGCGACGTCACCGTGAACAACCACTGCCGCGAGGAGACCACCGTCACCGGGCTCCACCTCACCACGCAGGCGGGGGGCTACTTCACGCTCGCGCAGCCGCCGTCCAGCCAGCCGGTGGCGCCCGGGGGCACGCTGAAGGTGGGCCTCACCTTCAGCCCTCGCGCGGGCGTGGGCAGCGCGAGCAGCGGGCAGTTGGCCGTCACCTCCACCCAGCGCACCTCCAGCGCCACGGACGGCGTGACGCTGGCGGGCGAGGGCAAGGCCTTCGCGCCGTGTGAGTACGCGCTGCCCTCGGTGCTGGACTTCGGCCAGGTGCCGGTGGGCTCGGAGGTGGCGCTGGGGGTGACGCTGCGCAACACCGGCACGCAGGCGTGCTTCCTGGCGGGGCTCCAGTTGGCGTCGGGGTCGGACCCCGCGTTCCGCGCGTCGACGGTGGCCAACAGTGTGTTGGAGCCCGGCAAGAAGGCCACGCTGCTCGTGCGCTTCCGCCCATCCGGTGAAGGGGAGTTCCAGGGGCTCGCGGAGGGCTGGGTGAGCCATCCCACGCGCGGCCACCCGTTGGTGAACCTGGTGGGCCGGGGCGTGCAGGGGTGCTTCTCCGTGCAGCCCACCACGGTGGACTTCGGCATCAGCCGGCTGGCGTGCGGCCCTCGTACCCGCGAGTTCATGGCCTACAACGACTGTCCGGGGGACGTGAAGGTGACGGGCATGAAGCTGGAGCAGCCGGGCCAGGAGTTCGCCGTGTCCGGTGCGCTGCCGGCCACGATTCCCGCGGGCGGGCGCGTGAAGCTCACCGCGAAGTACGCGCCCGGGGAGGAGGGCGAGGACGCGGCGACGGTGCGCTTCACGCTGAGGGACGGCGCCGTCTACAACGCGGGGCTCGTGGGGCGGGGCCTGGCGAAGACGGACCAGACGGACCGCTTCGTCCAGCAGTCGGAGGCGCGCGTGGACGTGCTCTTCGTCGTGGACAACTCGGGCTCCATGATGGAGGAGCAGCAGAGCCTGGGGGATAACTTCTCGGCCTTCCTGTCCGCGGCCACCGCCGCGCAGGTGGACTACCGCATCGGCGTCACCACCACCGGCCTGGACCCGTCTCCGGGCGGCTGGTCCGAGTGCCCCGGCGGCGCGCTGGGCGGTGAGAACGGGCGCCTGTTCCCCGTGGACGGCTCCAGCCCGCGCATCATCACGCCGGAGACGCCCAACGCGGCCGGCGTCTTCGCCACCAACACGCACGTGGGCGTATGCCACTGGAACGAGCAGGGCCTGGACGCGGCGTACCGAGCGCTGTCGGATCCGCTGCTCTACGACCTGGATGATCCGCGCACGCCCCAGGCCAACGACGGCAACGGCGGGTTCCTGCGCGAGGAGGCGAAGCTGGCCATCATCGTGCTGTCGGACGAGGAGGACTTCAGCTCCCAGCCGGTGTCCTTCTACGAGACCTACCTCCTGGCCCTGAAGGGGAACGACCCGTCCAAGGTGAGCTTCAACGCCGTGGTGGGCCCGGAGGACCTGAGCACCTGCACCACCTCCAGCAGCTCCGGCAGCCGGTACATGGAGCTGGCCCGGAAGCTCAACGGCGTGGTGGACAGCATCTGCACGCCCAACTGGGCCGCGTCGCTGGAGAAGCTGTCGGAGAGCGCCTTCGGGCCCAACCGCGCCTTCCCCCTGTCGGAGGTGCCGGAGGACCCCGGCGCCATCGCCGTCCGGGTGGACGGACTGCCCGTGACGGACGGCTGGTCCTATGACGCGCGGGCCAACGCTGTCATCTTCGACCGGCTGCGCGCCCCGGCCCCGGGCGCGGTGGTGGAGGTCACCTATCCGCTGGGCTGCCCGTAGCCGGGGCAGCCATACGTCCGTCACTGGAAAGTGACAGAGGCGGATGACTCGACAGGGAGGGGCGGGAGGCCTTGAGTGAAGGACATGCCGCAGGACTCCCTCCTCGTCGCCGCGCTGGGTGACATCCATGGCCGCTTCCACCGCGTGGAGGCGTGGCTGGACGCGCTGGAGCAGGCGCGTGGCCGGAGGGTGGACCTGGTGCTGGCGGTGGGGGACGTGGAGGCCTTCCGCCACGCGGACGACCACCGGCGCAAGGCCGCCAAGCGCGCCATGCCCGCGGAGTTCGCCGAGTACGCGGATGGCATCCGCCGCGTGAAGCGGCCGCTGTACTTCATTGGCGGCAACAACGAGGACTTCGAGGCGTTGCACGACCTGCCCGAAGGCGGCGAGCTGGCCCCGGACGTCCACTACCTGGGACGCGCGGGCCTGCGCACCCTGGGCCCGTTGCGCGTGGCGTACCTGTCCGGCATCCACGCGCCGCGCTTCATCGACCAGCCGCTGAAGCGGCCCACGTCGCTGGATACGGCGAAGCAGGCGGGCTACTTCCGCACGCCGGAGGTGGAGCACGTGTCCGCGATGCGGGACGTGGACCTGCTGCTCGTGCACGAGTGGCCCCGGGGCATCGTGCAGAAGGCCCGTGACGAACGCCTGGCCCCCTCGCGCCCGCTGCCCTCGCCGTGGATTGGCAACCCGGTGACGCGCAAGCTGGTGGACACGGTGCACCCGAAGTGGGTGATCTGCGGCCACTCGCACAAGCCCTTCGCCGTGGCGCTGGACTCGCACGGACGTGCGCTGTCGCGCGTGGCGTGCCTGGACCAGGCGGCGCGACCGGACACCGCCGTCTTCTGGCTGGAGTTCGAGGGGCGCGAGGCCCAGCGCGCAGGCTGGGGCGTCTCCGGTGTCGCCGCCTGGCAGGCGGGACAGCGCTGGGGGCTGCACACGCTGCCGCCGCTGGAGGAGTCCGACGGGCCGGGCAGCGTGCCCGTGGACAACGGCGCTACAGCTTGACGACGTCCATGCCCTTGCGCGGCAGCTCCACGCGGAACTCCGTGTAGGGCCCGCTGCCGGAGAGCACCTCCACGCCGCCCTGATGCGCGTGGATGATCTGCTGGACGATGTAGAGCCCCAGGCCCAGGCCCTCGCCCCGGCCCCGGCGTTGCTGGCCGCCGCGGAACGGGTCGAAGAGGAAGGGCATCAGGTGGGCGGGGATGACGCCCACGTTGGTGATGGTGAAGTGCAGGGCGTGGTCGCGCGTGCCGTCCACGAGGATGCGCACCGGCTCCGCGGCGTCGCCGTGCTGGAGCGCGTTGCCGATGAGGTTGGAGGCCACCTGCGCCAGCCGGTCCGCGTCCCAGTCCCCCACGAGGTCTCCGTCCTGCCGCACCTCGATGCGGTGGCGGGGCCATGACGTCTGGTGCTCCTGCACCATGCGCTGCACCAGCTGCCCGAAGTCCGTCTCTCCCCGGCGCAGCGGAATCCCGCCCGCCAGCCGCGCGCGCGCCAGGTCCAGCACGTCTTCAATCATCCGGCTCATGCGCTTGCCGGCGGTCATCATCCGCGAGGCCGTCTTCTTCACGGCCTCGTCTTCCGAGCGGCGCTGGAGCAGGTCCGCCGCGGTGAGGATGGCGGAGAGGGGGTTCCTCAGGTCGTGGCCCAGCACCGCGGTGAACATCTCGTTGAGGCGCAGCGTCTCCGCGAGCGTGTCCAGCTGCTGCGCCAGCTGCTGCTTCTGGCGATGCATCTGGAAGAAGACCTCCGCCTTGCCGCGTAGCGCGTGGGCTTCCAGCGGCTTGAAGAGGAAGTCCACCGCGCCGGCCTCGTAGCCCTTGAAGGTGCGCCAGGGGTCGCCACCGCCGGCGGTGACGAAGATGATGGGCACGTCGCGGGTGCGCTCTGAGCCGCGCATCAGCTCCGCCAGCTCGAAGCCGTCCATCTCCGGCATCTGCACGTCCACGAGCGCGAGCGCGAACTCGTGACGCAACAGCAGTTCCAGTGCCTCCGCGCCGGAGCGGGCGCAGTGCACCTCCACGTCGTCACGCCGCAGCACGGCGGAGAGCGCCAGGAGATTCTCCTCCAGGTCATCGACGAGCAGGCACTTCACCCGGGAAGCCACGGGCAGGGGCTCCTTGCTGAGGACGGACAGGTCAGATAGCACCGCCATCTCCCCATGCCCGGAAGACGGCGGGCATCTGTTCAAGAGGCAGCACGAAATCCACCGGCCCCGCCGCGACGGCTGCCTGGGGCATGGCAGGCGAGCGAGCGGTGTTGGGGGCCTGCACCAGGGTGACGCCGCCCCGCCGTTTCACCGCCTGGAGCCCCAGCGCCCCGTCCGCGTTGGCGCCCGTAAGGATGACGCCGCCCAGGCGTGGGCCATAGACGGCCGCGGCGGATTCGAAGAGCACGTCGATGGCGGGGCGGGAGAAGTGGACGGGGGCGTCCATGGACAGCGCGAGCAACGGCCCCTTCGCGTCCCGGTCCACGAGCAGGTGGTAGTTGGGTGGCGCGAAGTAGAGGGTCCCGGGCTGGACAGGCTGCTTGTCCGTCGCCTCGTGCACCGGCAGCGTGCACCGGGCGGTGAAGACCTCCGGCAGCAGGCTGGGGAGTTTGCGCGGCAGGTGCAGGACGACGAGGACCGCGGGCCGGAAGTTCGTGGGCAGCGCGGGCAGGATTTGTGTCAGGACATCCACCCCGCCCGCGGACGCACCAATGACGATGGCGTCGACGCGGCCAGCGGGCGGAGCGGGGCGCGGAGTGGGCATGGCGGTGGGGCCTCCTCTATCGCTTCTGGTAGAGCCTATCCTCGGGGACGACGGGGGTGAACGAGGCCTCGTGCGAGGAGAAGCGCAGAGACTCGCGCGCCCCCAGGCCCAGGAACCCCTTGTGACAGAGCGATTCCGCGAACAATCCCAGCGCGCGCTCCTGGAGTTCGCGGTTGAAGTAGATGAGCACATTGCGGCACGACAGGAGCTGCACCTCCGCGAAGACGCTGTCGGTGGCCAGGCTGTGGTCCGAGAAGACGATGTGGCCCTTGAGCGACCGGTCGAACACCGCGCCGCCGTACGCGGCGGTGTAGTAGTCCGACAGCGACGTGCGCGCGCCGGACAGCCGGTGGTTCTGGGTGAAGGACGCGATGCGGTCCACCGCGTACACCCCGGCCTCCGCGCGCTGGAGCGCGGTGGGGTTGATGTCCGTGGCGTAGATGAGCGTGCGCTCCAGCAGCCCCTCCTCACGCAGCAGGATGGCGAGCGACCAGGCCTCTTCCCCCGTGCTGCACCCCGCGACCCAGACCTTGAGGGACGGATAGGTGCGCAGCACCGGCACCACGTGCTCGCGCAGGCCGCGGAAGTAGGACGGGGCGCGGAACAGCTCGCTCACCTGCACGGTGAGGTAGTCCAGCAGCACGGGGAACAGCGCGGGTTCGTGCAGCATCCGGTCTTGGAGCTGGGACAGGGTGGCGCAGTCGAGGCGCTCGGCGGCCTGGGCCAGCCGGCGCTTGAGGGAGGACTCCGCGTAGCCGCGGAAGTCGTAGTGGTATTTCAGGTAGAGCGCCTCGAGCAGCAGCCGCAGCTCGATGTCGAACTCCTTCGTCGCCACGTCGAGCATGCGCGGCCTCACCCCTTGGGCATCCAGACGCGCAGGAGCGACAGCAGCTTCTCCACGTCGAGCGGCTTGGCGATGTAGTCGTTGGCGCCCGCCTGGAGGCACTTCTCCTGGTCGTCGCGCATGGCCTTCGCGGTGAGCGCGATGATGGGCAGCTTGCGCCAGGCCTCCTGCTTGCGGATTTCGCGCGTGGCGGTGAGGCCATCCATCTCCGGCATCATGATGTCCATCAGCACCAGGTCCACCGCGAGCTGGGGCTGGGCCAGGCTCTTCGTGAGCAGGGCCAGGGCCTCCTTGCCGTTGCGGGCGATCTCCACCTTCGCGCCCCGGGGCTCCAGCACGCTGGAGAGGGCGAAGATGTTCCGCACGTCGTCCTCCACCACGAGGATGCGGCGGCCCTCCAGCGTGGACTCGCGGTCGCGAGCGGCCTGGAGCATGCGCTGGTGCTCCGGTGGCAGGCGCGACTCCACCTGGTGCAGGAACAGCGTCACCTCGTCCAACAGGCGCTCCGGGGAGCGCACGCCCTTGATGATGATGGAGCGTGAGAAGCGGCGCAGCTGCTGCTCCTCGTCGCGGCTGAGCGTGTGGCCGGTGTAGACGATGACGGGAGGGAAGGAGACGGCCTCCTCGGCGGCCATGCGCTCCAGGAGGTCCTGGCCGCTCAGGTCCGGCAGGTGCAGGTCCATCACCATGCAGTCGAAGGTGTGCTCGCGAAGCCGCTGGAGCGCGTCGTGCGCGGTGGCGACGCCCTCCACCTCCACGTCCTCTGCCTCCAGCAGCTTCTGGATGCTCTCGCGCTGACGGGCGTCGTCCTCCAGCACCAGCACCCGGCGGGGGCCCGGCGCGGACTTCGTCTCCAGCGTGCGGAAGACGTCCAGCAGTTGCTCGCGCTGCACGGGCTTGAGCGCGATGCCCACCGCGCCCAGCTCCAGTGCCTCACGCGTCGGGTCCGCCGCGGACACCACGTGCACCGGGATGTGGCGCGTGCGCGGATTGCGTTTGAGCTGATCCAACACCGTGAGGCCGGAGTGGTCCGGCAGGTTCATGTCCAGGATGATGGCATGGGGTGCGTGGCCGAGCGCGGCCTCCAGTCCATCCGTGGCGGTGGCGGCCAGGATGCACTGGAAGCCCAGCTCGCGCGCCAGGTCGCGCAGGATGAGGGCGAAGCGGGCGTCGTCCTCCACCACCAGCAGCACCCGCGAGCCGGAGGTGAGCCGCTCGCGGTCGTCCTCCAGGCCAGGGGGCGGGGCCGGTG
>NZ_RAWQ01000126.1:0-30633 GCF_003668965.1 Corallococcus sp. AB030 | reverse complement strand
GCGCCGCTGTCCGCCAGTGGCGTGGAACCTCCAGCCCCCGCGCCGCGCGCCATGGCCGGAGCCTCGCGCTCCGTCGCCCCTCCCGCGAAGGGCCGCGGCGCTCTCGAAGCTCCGCCCGACATCCCGCTCCTCAGCCAGATTCCCTCGGAGGACGAAGACGAGGACGCCCAGGAGCTCGGCGCCGGGCCCGTGGAGGCCACGAGCGTCATCGCGTGGGAAGCGCCTCCTGGCCGCATGGACCCGGTGCGCCGCATCCACCGCGCCGGCCGTCCCGAAGGCACCGTCTCCGGCCCCGCCCCCACGCGTCCCCATGCCAGTGGCCGCCCCACCGTCGGCTCCACCGAGACCCGCGAGACGCCCGCCGCCGTCCCGGACGTCGAGCCCCCCGCGGACTCCACCTCCGCGGAGCCCATCGTCTTCAAGCTCGTGCGCGAGAGCCCGCTCGACCCGAAGCCCTACCGCGGACTCGTGGACCACTTCGACCAGCGCGGCGACTCCACCCGCGCCGCGCTCATGCGCGAGCTCGCCGACGCACTGGAGGGCCGCGAAGTCCCCGCGCCCCGCGTGCTGCGCGCGCCCCTCACCAACCAGGAGCGTGCCGGCCTGCGCCACCCAGGCCTGCGCACCCCGTCCGGGGAGCTGCTCGCGTGCGTGGGCATCGCGCTGTGCCGGCTGTTCCCGTCGCCCGCTCGCATCGCCAACACCACGGAGCCCCTGCGCGCCTCCTCTGGCCCGGGCGCAGCCGCAGTGCTCGACGCACTGAACAGCACCGCGCGCCTGCTGGGCGTGCCCCTGCCGGAGCTCGTCGCGGGCGACGACGACAGCGCCAACATCACCCCGCTGCACACCTCCGCCCCGCGCCTCGTCGTGGGCCGGCAGCTCGTGCAGCAGCCCCCCACCAACGCCGAGCTGCGCTTCCACGCCGGCCGCGCGCTGTTCTCGCTGTCACCGGACCTGCTCGCCCTGCGCGCCCTGCGCAAGGACCACCTGCTGCGCGCGCTCGCACTGTTGTCCTCCGTCCTCAAGAACCCCAAGGACGCTGGCGACGACGCTCGCGTGGTGCGCGAGTCCCTGTCCCCCAGGGCCCTGGAGCGCGCCGCCCTGCTGATGGAGCCCGGCACCCGAGACTTCGACGCGAACCTGCTCGTCGCCGCCGCGCGCGACTCCGCCAACCGCGCGGGGCTCGTCGCCTGCGGAGGCCCCGGGCCCTCGCTCACCGTGCTCCGGGCCCGCCGCCCCAACGATTCAGAGCTGGAGGAGCTGGTCCGCTTCGCCGCCTCCGAGCGCTACCTCGCCCTGCGCGACGCCGTCGAAGCGGGCCGCGGCCGCTAGAGCGGCTTCGCCTGGAGGCGCCTCAGTTCACCAGCAGCCGCAGCGTGAGCGACAGCACGCGCCCGTTCAGCCCGCCCAGGTCGTGCTCGTACGCCAGGTCCAAGCCGCCGCCGCCGGGCGACAGGAAGCCCGCGCCCACCGTCACGCGCGATATCTTCTGGAAACCGTCGTACGTGTAGCCCGCGCGCAGCGGAATCGTCTGGTCGAAGATGTACTCCGCGCCGGTGTTGTACGTGAGCACCGTCGAGTCGCGCGTCTCGAAGTCCCCGCGCATGTCGAACGCCACCACCACCGCCTGCCCCACGTAGGCCGCGTGCGCGGAGAAGTAGCGCGTCAGCTCCACGTTGTCCGTGTCGATGAGGTTGTGCCCCGACACGCCCAGCGACAGCTGCTCGCTCAGCCGCACGAGGATGCCCGCGTCCATCGTGATGGAGTTGGCGAAGCGCGACTGGCCATTCAGTCGCAGGTAGTGCCCCGACAGGCCGATGAGCAGCGACTGCCCCAGGGGCAACGCCGCGCCCAGCGTGCTCAGGTTCGCGGACGTACGCCCTCCGCCACGTCCCAGCGAAAGCCAGTGGTAGTCCACGCCCAGCGCCAGCCGGCCGCTGCTGGAGTCCGCCAGGCTGATGCCCAGGAAGCCCTCCTTGTTGCGCGGGTCGTACGCACCCGTACCCTCGATGCGGTAGGCCGGGTACAGCGCCATCGCCGCCGGATTGCCCAGGAGTGCATCCGCACCCATGCCGGTGGCCCGGTAGGCGCCGCCCATGCCCAGGGACCGGGCACTCGCGATGTTGCGCAGCTCATCGGCCCGTTCGGTCGTGGCGGCTCGGGCGAGGAAGGGGACCACGGAGAGCGTCAACGACAGGGCGGCGGCGATGGCACGGAGCGGCATGGCACCGGGGAATCTATCCGGCTTGCTGGGGTTCTGGGCCACCAATAGATTCCCCGCCCCATGTCCTCTCCTGACACGAAGGCAGCGAAGCTCATCCGCAAGTGCGTCATCCCCGCCGCCGGCCTGGGCACCCGTTTCCTCCCGGCCACCAAGGCCGTGCCGAAGGAGATGCTGCCCATCGTCGACACGCCCACCCTCCAGTACATCGTGGAGGAGGCGGTGAAGGCCGGCATGGAGGACGTCGTCGTCATCAACGGCCGCGGCAAGGGCTCCATCGAGGACCACTTCGACATCGCGTTCGAGCTGGAGACCACGATGCGCGCGCGCGGAAAGACGGCGGACGCGGACCGGATGCGCGCCATCGCGAACCTGGTGCGCATCATCAGCGTGCGTCAGAAGGAGCCGCTCGGCCTGGGCCACGCGGTGCTGTGCGCCAAGAGCGTCATCGGCGACGAGCCCTTCGGCGTCCTGCTGGGCGACGACATGATCGACTCGGAGGATCCGGGCATCGGCCAGCTCGCGCGCATCTACCAGCAGCACCAGAAGGCCGTCATCGCGCTGATGGAGGTTCCGGAGAGCGAGACGCACATGTACGGCATCGCCGCCGGCAAGGACCTGGGCAACGGCGTCATCCAGATCGACCACGTGGTGGAGAAGCCCAAGAAGGGCACCGCCCCGTCGAACCTCGCGGTGATTGGCCGCTACGTGCTGCCCCCGTCCATCTTCCCCATCCTGGAGAAGCAGACCACGGGCGTGGGCGGGGAAATCCAGCTCACGGACGGCCTGGCCACGCTCCAGAAGACCGAAGGTCTGCTGGGCTACAAGTTCCAGGGCCAGCGCTACGACGCCGGTGACAAGGTGGGTTACCTCAAGGCGAACATCGCCTATGCGCTCAAGCGCCCCGACCTGCGCGGAGGGCTCCTGGAGTACCTGCGCGAGGTCGTCAAGACGGAGAAGCCGTGAAGCGTCTCATCGCCGTATCCGCAGTCCTCGTGTCCCTCGCCGCCGGCGCCTACGTGCTGCCCGGCGGCTCCATCCTGCGGCGCATGGCCAACGCGCGGGAGGAGAAGCGCCTGTCTGCCTTCCGCGTGGAAGGCTCCGTCATCTTCTCCTCCACGGGCGTTGCGGAAGCGGGGGCCGCCCTCAACGTCCCCACGGACCGCCCGGAACTCCAGGGTGACGGCGTGCTGTCCGCGAAGATTCCGGGCCGCTGCCGCTTCGACGCGAGCTCTCCGGACAGCAGCCTCAAGTCCTCCACCGTGCAGGTCTCCGGCAAGAAGCGCGTGGAGGGCAAGGAGCTGCCCGCCATCTCCGTGCTGGTGGCCCAGGTGTGCGCCATCCTCGCGCAGGACGCGGGCAGCGTGCAGGACACCAAGCTCGCCCAGGAGGCCTACCTCCAGGGGCTGGGCATCAACACGAAGGTGACGTCGCTCGCGCGCTTCGGCGGTGAGGTGGCCTTCGTCCTGGGAGACCCCGCGGAGGGCAAGCCCCAGTTCTGGGTCTACAAGGACGCCTTCCGGCCCGCGCGCCTGCGCTACTCGGACGCGTCCGGGGCGGCCTGGGACGTGCGCTTCCTGGACTACGCCTCGCCGGCCACCGGCGACTGGATGCCCCGCACGGTGGAGGTGTGGAAGGCGGGTCAGCGCGTGGTGCGCTTCACCGCCCTCAAGGCGGACAACCGCTCGGCCGTGCCGGACACGCTCTTCAAGTAGCGGTCCGCTTCGATTCGCTTGCGATGGGCGGGACTCACGGTGAAAGTCCCGCCCGTTCCAGGGCCGGGATATCCCCGGTTCCCGGCGCGGAGGCGATTCGCATGAAGCTCCATGGCAACCCGATGAGCACGTGTACCCGCAAGGTCCTCAACGTCCTGGCGGAGAAGGGCCACGAGGTCGAGTTCATCAACATCGACCTGATGAAGCACGAGCAGAAGACGCCCGCGCACATCGCCCGCCAGCCCTTTGGCGTGGTGCCCGCGCTGGAGCTGGACGACGGCTTCGTCATGTACGAGTCGCGCGCCATCAGCCGCTTCCTGGACCGCACCCTGCCGGGCCCGTCGCTGACGCCCGCGGACCCCAAGGCCTACGCGCTGATGGAGCAGTTCATCGGCGTGGAGCAGTCCTATTTCTCCGGCCCGGCGATGAAGATCGTCATGGAGCGCTTCCGGGGCACCAACAACGAGGAGAACATCGCCAAGGGCCGCGAGGGCCTGAAGCGTCCGCTGGAGGTCCTCGACGCGGCGCTGGCGACCCGGCCGTACCTGGCGGGCAATGACTTCACGCTCGCCGAGGTCTGCTTCGCGCCGTACATGGAGTACCTCTTCGCCATGGGGGAGAAGGACACCGTGGCCCCGTACAAGAACGTGATGGCCTGGTGGGACCGCGTGTCCAACCGCCCGTCCGTGAAGAAGTCCGTCGGCCGCTAGTCCGCCCGCACGCCCCTCATTCGCGCAGGCCACCCGGGCCTCTTCCGCACCCTGTCTTCCAGGGTCGGGAGGGGCCCTTCGTGCTTCCAGGGCACCGAAGGATGTCAGACGCCCGGGGCACAGTGGATCCCGGGTGCAGGACGGGCGGGCCGGGGACGCTGGCGGCAAGAGGTCGGTCATGGAGCAAGAGCACTTCGCGCTGGGTGGTTTTCCTCGGGCACAGGCAGAGGCCCCCTCTCGCGGTTCCATTCCGTTGCGGACGCGGCGTACGGATGTGGGAAGGGAAGTGTCGGAGCGGGAGCACGCCGCTACAGTGCGCCCCGTCGTGAGCGCCACTCCCGCCCAACTTGCCTCTGTCGCCGTGGGCCGTCCCGTGCGCGGGGAGTTCACCTACCTGGTGCCGGAGGCGCTCGCGGGCAACCTCGCCCCGGGCCAGCGCGTGCTCGTGCCCTTCGGCCGGGGCATGGCGCTGGGCTTCTACCTGGGGCCCGCCAACGCACCGGTGGAAGGCGGCGTGCGGCTCAAGCCCATCCAGCGCGTGCTGGAGGACTCGCCGTCCCTGCCCAAGGACCTCATCGCGCTCCTGCGCTTCACCGCGGAGCACTACCGCTATCCGCTGGGCGAGGTCATTCGCGGCGCGCTGCCGCCGGGCCTCTCCACCGCGGTGGATGAGAAGGAAGCCAGGCCGGACATCCAGTTCTTCGTGGAGGCTCTCGTCGAGGAGGTGCCGCCCCAACTGGCCCGCGCTCCGGCGCAGGCCGCCGTGCTCCAGTACCTCCTGGCGGTGGGCGGGCGCGCGCCGCTGGACGAGGTGACGCACGCCATCCCCGGCGCGCGCGAGACGCTGAAGAAGCTGGCGACGCGCAAGTTCGTGAAGTGGGTGGAGGTGACGCTGCAGCCCGGCGTGCGCGAGGGCCTGGTGCAGAACCGCCCGGACCGCCTCACCCCGGAGCAGGCCCTGGCGGTGAAGGAACTCCAGGGCGCCGTCGACGCGGGCGGCTTCCAGCCGTACCTCCTGCACGGCGTCACCGGCAGCGGCAAGACGGAGGTGTACCTGCGCGCGGTGGAGCACACGCTCGCGCGCGGCCTGGGCAGCCTGGTGCTGGTGCCGGAAATCGCGCTCACGCCGCAGCTGGTGGGGCGCTTCCGCAGCCGCTTCGGCGGCGACGTGGCGGTGCTGCACTCGGGGCTGAAGGACCGCGAGCGGCTGTTCCACTGGCAGGCGTTGCGCAAGGGCACGGTGAAGATCGCCGTGGGCGTGCGCTCGGCGGTGTTCGCGCCGGTGGAGAACCTGGGGCTCATCGTCGTGGACGAGGAGCACGACCCGTCCTTCAAGCAGGACGAGAAGCTGCGCTACCAGGCGCGCGACCTGGCGGTGGTGCGCGGCAAGCAGGCCAGCGCGGTGGTGGTGCTGGGCTCGGCGACGCCTTCACTGGAGACGCTCCAGAACACGCGCTCCGGCCGCTACAAGCTCATCGAGCTGAAGAACCGCGTGGACGACCGGCCCATGCCCACCATCAGCCTGGTGGACCTGCGCGTGGAGCGTCCGCGCGAGGGCCAGGTGACGGAAGAGGCGCCCATCCTCAGCCCGCAGATGCTCCAGGCCATGGAGGAGACGGTGGCCAAGGGGCAGCAGGTCATCCTGTTCCTCAACCGCCGCGGCCACAGCACCATCCTCCTGTGCGAGGTGTGCGGCCTGTCGCTCAAGTGCCAGGACTGCGACGTGTGCATGACGCACCACCGCTCGCAGAACCGGGTGGTGTGCCACTACTGCGGCGTGGCCTTCCCGGTCCCGGACAGCTGCCGCGAGTGCACCGGCCCGCTGCTCAAGCTCGGCATCGGCACGGAGCGCGTGGAAGCGGAGGTCCTGGAGCGGATGCCACACGCACGCGTAGCGCGGCTGGACCGCGACTCCGCGACGAGCGCGGAGAAGCTGACGGAGCTGCTGGCGTCCTTCGCGCGGCGGGAGCTCGACGTGCTGGTGGGCACCCAGATGGTGGCCAAGGGGCACGACTTCCCGGGCGTGACGCTGGTGTGCGTGGTGATGGCGGACACCTCCCTGGCGATTCCCGATTTCCGAGCCGCTGAGCGGACCTTCCACCTGTTGACCCAGGTGGCGGGGCGCGCGGGACGCGGGAAGGACCCGGGGCGGGTGTTGGTGCAGACCTACAACCCGGACGCGGAGCCGGTGAAGCGGATGCTGGCGCACGACTTCGACGGGTTCTCCAAGCAGGAGCTGGAGTGGCGCAAGGCGCTGGCCTATCCGCCCTTCGCGCGCATGGCGTCCGTCCGGCTGGAGGGCGAGCACCCGGAGCAGACCGCGGGTGTGGCTCGGTTCCTGGGGAACCTGGTGGGACGGCACATGCCACCGGCGTCGGCGGGGGTGCGCCTGCTGGGGCCGGCCCTGGCGCCCATCGCCCGCATCCGGGGCAAGACGCGCTGGCAGCTGCTCCTGAAGGCGCCGACGCATGCGGCGCTCGCCCCATTGCTCGCCCGGTTGGAGGCGGCGTTGGCGGATGTGCCCAACGGAGTGAAGGTCGTGATCGACGTGGATCCCGGGGCCATGCTGTAGACTCCCTGGCTCCCCCATGGGCGCCTCGGTCCTCCTCGTACACGACGACATCGCCACCATCGCCGCCGTCCGGCGACTGCTGTCCCGCGAAGGGCACGAGGTCATCCTCGCGACTTCCGCCGCGGACGCGCTCATTGCTTTCGGGCATCACCTGCCGGAGCTCATCGTGCTCGCGCCGAGCGTGGAGAGCGACCGCGGGCGCGTGGTGTTGGAAGAGCTGGTGCAGCACCCGGATGGCCACAAGGCGCGGGTGCTGCTGCTGAGTGAGCCCATCGAAGGCTTCAGCGCGCCGGTGGCGCCGCTGCCCCTGGACGGGCCGAGCTTCGTGACGCTGGTGGACACGTTGATCCGTGCGCCCGCGGAGGCGGATGGTTGGCGCGTGGTGGAGAACCGGACGCTGAGCGAGCCGGCGAAGGGGAGCGCCCCGGCGGACGAAGCCTGGCACGTGACGTCGCCGCGCTCGGTGGGCGGGGACCCCGCGCTGGCGAACGCGCTGTTCGGGGACCTGGCGCCGCTGAACCAGACGGACTGGGAAGTGGCGGCGATGACGCGCGAGGAGCGCAGCGCGCACGCCGTGCACCAGCAGCGTGAGCGCAGCACGCACCTGGCGATGAACGCCGCGCTGGAGCAGGCGCACCTGGAAGTGGAGACGGAGGCGATCGCCTCCATCGACTCCGCGCTGTCGGTGGGCACGAAGTCGCAGTGGACGGGGTCGGCGGAGGAGGGTGACTCCGGCGAAGCGTGGGGCGAGGAGGATCCGGACGCGAGCATCGGCTCCGAGTGGGACGCGGAGCCGCCGAACGCCGAGGATGCGCTCGAGGGCCGTCCACCGGAAGCGCGCACCACGTTGCGCTTCCCGTTCCCGAACGAGGAGGGTGAGGAAGAGGCGCTCGCGGAGGGGCGGCTCGCGTTCCGTGAGGAGCCACTCACCCCTCCGGGGCTGAAGCCGGTGAAGTCCGCGCCGAAGCTGGGGGACGAGGGGTTCTTCGACGTCGACTCGGACGAGGACGGCGGGGCGGCGAAGGCGTCGGATCCGGAGGGCTCCGCGCCGCTGGCGTGGAAGGAACTGGAGCCGGATCCGGAGCTGGAGACGCGTGCGCCTCCGGGCGGCGTGGACGACTCCGACGAGACGGACTTCGGTTCGGTCGCGGACGACGTGGCGGCGGAGGAGCGGGCCGCGGCGGCGGGTGAGTCGCAGGAGGACGCGCCCTCGGAGCCGACCGCGGAGGAGTTGGCGGCGGCGGGCCTGTCGAACTGGGACGTACTGGAGGCGGAGCTCAAGGCCTCCGCCGATGCGCGAGAGCGGGGGGATGAGTCCTCCTCGGACGACGCGAAGCCGGTGGGGTCGGACTGGTTCGATTCCGAGACCGTCGAGGAGGCGAAGACGGAGGGGGCCAGGCCCCTCCAGTGGGCGGAGCCTTCGGGCCCCGCGAGCCCGGCGGCTGCGGCACGCGCGAAGATTGATGACGCGAAGTCGGGCAAGGCGGCCTCGCGTCCGGATGAGGCCACGGAGTCGCGCGATGGAGGAACGGCGGACAGCACCTCGCCTCGCGTGAACACCGAGAGGCCGCTGCGTGTCGCGGCCCGTGTCCCGCTGCGCTCATCGGGCAAGAGCAGCGCGGGCGTCGTGGCGAGCGTGAGCGTCTCGTCCGCGAACCCGGGCGATGCAACAGGCGCGGGTGGCAGCGCCGCGGGCCTGAGCGACAAGTCCGGTGCGGCGACAGGTGGCACGTCCACGCGTCCGGGCAATGAGTCCGGTCCTGTTGTCGCGGCAAGAGCAGGGGATGCGGCGACGCCAGCCGGCTCCTCCGCGAATCCGCGCGCCGGTGCCGCGGATGCCGTCGGTGCGTCGTCGCGCGCGGAGAGCGCGGAAGCCCAGGCGCCGTCGTCGCCGCTGCAGGTACCCGGAGGCCTGCAACGGGCGAACAAGACGCGCACCCAGGAGCAGGAAGCCCCCTCACCCGCGCGCACGGGCGCAGCCGAGCCGTCAGCGGATCTCGCCGCGGAGCTGGAATCGCTGCGTGAAGAGCTGGCGCTGGCCCACGCCGCCATCGAGGAGGCGGAGGCCCGGGCCGCGGACGCGGAAGCCCTGGCCGAATCGGAGCAGTCGCTCCGCGTGGAGCTGGAAGATCGCATCGCGAGCGAAGAGCGGGCACGCGAAGACGCGCGGCTCGAAGCGGACGCGGAGGTAGAGGCCCGGAGCGCCGTGGAGGTGAGGGCCGAAGCGGAGGTCCACGCCCGCGCCCGAGCCGAGTCCCTGTTGAAGCAGGCCTCGGCGGCGCATGAGGCCTCGGAAGTCCGGGCCGAGTCGGCGACGGAGGCCCTCGCGGAGGTCGAAGCGCGGCTCGCGTCCGAAGCCGGAGGCCGGGTGGAGGCCGAAGCTCGCGCGGAAGCCGAGGCGCGCGACCGCCGCGAAGCCGAAGCCCTCGCGGAGATGGCCCGGCTCGAGCTCGTCGAACTCGAGAAGCGGCTCGCCACGGAGGTCCAGGCGCGCGAGGAGGCCGAGCTCCGAGCCCATCAGGAAGCGCAGACGCGCGAGGAGGCCGAAGCCCGCGCCGAGCTGGAGCAGGCCGCACGCACGGACGTGGAAGCGCGGCTCGAAGCCGAGACCGAAGCAAGAATCGCGGCCGAAGCCCGGGCGGAAGCCGAATCCAGGGCGCGCGAGGATGCGCGTCAGCGAGCGCAATCCGACTCCGACCAGGCGGAGAGCCGCGACACCGAGGACGCCGCGCTCCGTGCGAACCTGGATGCGCGGCGTGCCGAGGCGGAAGCCCGTGCCGAAGCGGAGGCGAAGGCCCGCACGACCGCCGAAGCGAAGGTGAAGCACTCCGCGCAGGCGCTGTCCCTGGTGGAGGTGCGTGCGCACCAGCTGGCCCAGTCGCTGGCCGAGTCCGAAGCGAAGTCGAAGCACTCCGCGCAGGCGCTGGCCCAGGCGGAGACGCGGGTGCAGCAGGCCACGCAGGCGCTGGCGCAATCCGAGGCGAAGGCGAAGCAGTCCGCGCAGGCCTTGGCGCAGGTGGAGGCCCGGGCGCAGCAACTGGCGCAGGTGCTGCTCCAGGGCGAAGCCAAGGCAAGGCAGTCCGCCCAGGCGGTGAGCCAGGCCGAAAGCCGCGCCACGCAAGCCGAGGAGGCCCGAGCCGCCGCGGAAGCCACCGCGGAACAGAACGCCGAAGCCCTGGCCCAGGCGGAAGTCCGGGCCGCGAAGGCCGAAGAAGCCCTGGCCGAAGCCCAGGCCCGAGTGGAAGACGCCGATGCGGCGAGGCTGCAGAACGAGGCGCGCTTCGCGGAGACCTTGAGCCAGGTCAACGCCCGGATGGAGCAGCTCAAGCAGGCTCGCCAGCGAGCCGAAGCGAAGGCCGCGCAGCCCGCCGAAGCCCTGCTCCAGGCGGAAGCCCGCGTGGAGCAACTGGCGCAGGCCCTGAAGCAGGCCGAAGCGCGAGCCACCGAAGCCGAAAAGGCCCGCGACGCCAACACCGAGCAGCTGAAGCAGGCACGGGCCGAGGCAGAGGCCCGCGAAGAACAGCTCAACGCCAAAGCGAAGAAGACCGCCGAGCAGTTGGAGCAGGCACGGGCCGAAGCAGAGGCCCGAGCGGAGCAACTCCAGCAGCTCCAGGCCAACTCGGGGAGCCGCGAGGACCAGCTCACGCAGGCCCAGGCTCGCATCGAGCAGCTCACGCAGGCCCACACTGAAGCGGAAGCCCGCGCTGATCAGCTCGCGCAAGCACGCACCGAAGCCGAAGCCCGCATCGAGCAGCTCACGCAAGCACGCACCGAAGCCGAAGCCCGCATCGAGCAGCTCACGCAGGCAGGCACTGAAGCCGAGTCGCGCATCGAGCGACTCACGCAGGCACGCACGGAAGCGGAAGCCCGCGCTGATCATCTCGCGCAGGCACGCACCGAAGTCGAAGCGCGCGCGGAGCAATCCACCCACGCGAGCACCGAGGCCCAGGCGCGCATCGAGCAGCTCACGCAGGCGCTGACCCAGGCCCAGGCCCGGGCGGAGCAACTCACGCAGTCCCTCTCCCAGTCGGAGTCCCGCGCGGAGCAGTCCACGCACGCCCGGACCGACGCGGACGAACTCGCACGGACCCGCCTGGCCCAGGCCGAACAGGCCCGCGCCGAAGCGGAAGCCACGGCCGAGCAGCAACTCCAGGCCCGCACCGCCGCGGAAGCCCGCGCCCTCCAGTCCGAGCAGAAGGCCGCCGAAGCCACCGCCAAGGCCACGTCCGAAGGACGGCTGCGCACTGTGCTGGAAGTCCGCCTCGACTCCGAGGGCCGTGCACGCCAGGACCTCGAAGCCCGCCTCGAAACCGAGTCCCAGGCCCGCACAACCGCGGAGTCCCGCCTCGCCGCGGAAACCCACGCGCGCACCGAAGCCGAAGCCCGCGCCCGCTCCGAATCCACGGACCTCACGCAGGCCCGAGACACCCTGCAAGCGCAGCTTGATCAGCTCCGAGAGGAGCTCACCCGCGAGCGCGAGACGCGCACCCGGCTCGAAGTCGAAGCCGTCGAACAGCGCCTCCAGGCCGAGCGCGAGCGCGAACAACTCGAAGCCCGAGCGCAGCGGGACGCGGAAGAAGCCGCGGCCCAGGCCCGCGCCACCATCATCCCCCTCGAATCGCCCGGCCGCCCGGAGATGGCGGTGGCCCGCAGCGGCAGCCTCACGCAGGAGGGCCTCTCGCGCCTCATCCTGCGGCTCTGCGACGCGCGCATGGAGGTGCGCCTGGAGCTCAAGGTGATGAACGCCTTGCGCGTCCTCTGGCTGCGCGACGGAGCCCTGGTCGGCGCCGCGTCCTCCGCGCAGGGCGAGTCCCTCGTGGACCGCGCCCGCGCGGACGGTCTCATCGACGCGCGCCAGGAAGCCGAGCTGCGGCTCGTGCGCAGCGCCACCACCGGCACGCTGCTGGAAGCCCTGCGCGGGCGCGGCTACGTGCGCGAAGCCGAATCCGTCCCGCTGGTCCAGCGCTACACCGAACAGGTCTTCCTGGACGCGCTCGCGGAGCCCTCCACGCTCTACCGCCTGGTGCCGGAGCCCGCGCCCCACGAGGTGGCGCTCGCCGCCGCCACGCGCCCGCCGCTGCACCTGCTCGCGGAAGGGCTGCGCAACACGCTCACCGCCGAATCGCTCCTGGACGCGGCGGGCTCCCTGCGCGCCCAGGTCTCCCGAGGCGACGCGCACATGCCCCCCGCGGACTTCGGCCTCTCCGCTCGCGAGCTCCAGCTCCTGCAGGCCGTGGACGGCGAACGCACGCTGGAGTCACTGCTCCTGGGCGCGGGCCTGCCACAGGACGGAGCACTCAAGGCGCTCGCGGTGGCGCGGACGCTGGGCCTCATCGCGCTGCATCCGCCGTCGGAGGACGCGCACGGCCACCTGCCGCCGGAGCTGGACGTGCACCGTCTGGAGGCCAAGTTCGAGGAGATCCAGGACGCGGACTACTTCACCGTCTTGGGGCTCGCGCGCTCGGCCGGCAGTGAAGAGGTCAAGCGGGCATACGCGCTGCTCGCCGCCGAGTTCCATCCGCTGCGCTTCGCCGGCCATCCGGACCCCGCGCTCCAGCACCGCGCGCAGCAGATCCGCGCGGTGTTGACGGAGGCCGCCCGGGCGTTGGGAGACGACCGGCTGCGGGGCGAGTACGCCCGTAATCTGCTCGACTGATGCCCGGTGGAACGGTTGCCCGTCGCGGTCCGGAGGGGTTAAGAGTCCCCTCCATGGTTCGCGAGATTCTCATCTGGCCCGACCCCATCCTGAAGCAGAAGGCCAAGCCGGTGGCGAAGGTGGACGACAAGGTCCGCGCGCTCATCAAGGACATGTTCGAGACCATGTACGACGCCGAGGGTGTCGGTCTCGCCGCCCCGCAGGTGGGCATCCTCCAGCGCATCATCGTCCTGGACACCCGGTCGCAGCAGCCGGACGCCAGGCCCCTGGCGATGATCAACCCGGAGTTCGTCTCGCTCGAAGGGGAGACGACCTACACGGAAGGCTGCCTCTCCATCCCCGGTGAAGCCGAGGACGTGGACCGCGCCGCCTTCGCCACGGTGCGCTACCTGGACGAGGAAGGCCAGGAGCAGACGCTGCGCTGTGACGGCCTGCTGGCCATCGCCGTGCAGCACGAGACGGACCACCTGGACGGCACCGTCTTCGTGGACCACGTCTCCACGCTCAAGCGCGAGTTCATCCGCAAGCGCATGAAGAAGCTCAAGGCCTCGCGCGAGCAGGGCGCTCCGGCGTCCGCTTAAGCCTTCGCGGTGGCGCGCACGCCCTTCTTCGGGCACTTCGCCGCCACCACGCAGGAGCCGCAATCGGGCGAGCGCGCGAAGCACGTGCGCCGCCCGTGCCACACCAGCAGCTGATGCCCCAGCGTCCACCGCTCGCGAGGCAGCAGCGCCTGCAGGTCCTTCTCCACCTTGTCCGGGTCTTCGTGGGTGGTGAAGCCCATCCGGTACGCCAGCCGCTTCACGTGCGTGTCCACGGGGAAGGCCGCGTCGCCGCCCAGGTGGATGCACACCACGCCCGCCGTTTTCAGCCCCACGCCCGGCAGCTCCGCCAGCGTGTCGCGCACCAGCGGCACCTGCCCGCCATGCTCGGCGACGAGCGTGCGCGCCGTGGCGACGATGTTCTTCGCCTTCGCGCGGTACAGCCCGCAGGTGCGGATGAAGGGCTCGACGTCGGTGGGCTCGACGCGCGCGTAGGCCTGGGCATCCGGGAAGCGGGCGAACAGGGCAGGGGTCACCAGGTTGACGCGCTTGTCGGTGCACTGCGCGGACAGGATGACGGCGACCAGCAGCTCCAGCGGCGTGCGGTAGTCCAGCTCGATGCGGGCGTCCGGCATGGCCGCCTCCAGACCGTCCAGGATCGACACCGCGCGCTGCCGCTTCTCCGCCACTGTCTCTCGCCGGGCCACGCGGGCGTTGTATGTCACGGGGAGGCCCCGCCCAAGCGCCATGGCGGGGCATCCCTTTTCACGCAGCGAGGAGAACCATGAAGCCCATCGACTTCCGCTCCGACACCGTGACGAAGCCCACGCCCGCCATGCGCAGGCTCATCGCCGACGCGGAGGTGGGCGACGACGTCTACGGCGAGGACCCCACCGTGCGCCGCCTGGAGGAGCGCGTGGCCGAGCGGCTCGGGCTGGAGGCCGCCGTCTTCGTCCCCTCCGGCACGCAGGCGAATCAAATCGCCATCGGCGCGTACTGCCGTCCCGGCGACGAGGTGCTCACGGAGGAGGGCAGCCACATCCTCCAGTACGAAGGCGGCGCGGTGCCGGCGCTGTGGGGCGCGCAGCCGGGTCCCCTGCCGGGCGAGCGCGGCTTGCTGAAGCCGGAGACCGTCACGGCGGCGGTGCGTGAGGACAACATCCACAACCCGCGCACGCGCCTGCTGTCGCTGGAGAACACGCACAACCGCGGCGGCGGCACGGTGTGGCCGGTGGAGCGCTTCAAGGCGGTGGTGGAGGCGGGGCGCAAGGCCGGGCTCGCGGTGCACCTGGACGGCGCGCGGCTGTTCAACGCGGAGGTCGCGGCGGGCCAGCCCGCGTCCGCGTGGGCGTCGCTGACGGACTCGACGTCGGTGTGCTTCTCCAAGGGCCTGGGCGCCCCGGTGGGCTCGGCGCTCGCGGGCAAGAAGGACGTCATCCGTGAGGCGCGGCGGCTGCGCAAGCGGCTGGGCGGCGGCATGCGGCAGGCGGGCATCCTCGCGGCGGCGGCGCTGTACGCGCTGGAGCACCACGTGGAGCGCCTGGCCGAGGACCACGCCAACGCGCGCCGGCTGGCGGAGGGCCTGGCCCAGGTGCCGGGCGTGAAGGTGGACCTGGCGAGGGTGGAGACGAACATGGTGTTCGCGGACCTGGTGCGTCCGGCGGCGGAGGCCTCCGCGCTGCTCCTGAAGCAGGGCGTGCTCGCCAACCCCACGGGTCCGCACTCCATCCGCCTCGTATGCCACCTGGACGTGTCCACGGCGGACATCGACGACGCCCTGGCGCGCATCCGTCAGGCTCTCGCTGCCTGACACGGGCGGCACCGGGCTTCGCGGGCCGGCCGCGGTGTCCCGAAACCTGTCCGACTGTCGGACAGGTTCGTGCGGGTCGCCGTGGCCAGGCGCCGCTGTCAGGGGAATGACGGTCCTCCGGCACCCGGGGACGAGCCCTCTCCACGCGCCAGGTGCGGACCGCACGCACTTGTGCGCCAGGGGATGATCCACGGCCCGGAACAGGTGGACGGCCCGGCGCGGTGGTAGGCTCACCCCGCCGTGCGCCGACCCGCCGTCCTTGCCCTGCTGGCCCTCTTCGCCTGCGCGACGCCGCGGCCGGGGAAGATGAGCTTTGAGGAGCTGTACGCGACCTCGGGCGACAGCGGCTTCGTCAGCTCCGGCACGCCCTTCCTCCCCCACGAACCGGAGCGCGCCCGCGGGCCGCTGGCGCCCGAACGCTCCACGGAGCTGGAAGCAGCCCTTACCGCGTTCGTGCAACAGGCCCAGGCCTACCGCGAGAAGGTCCAGCGCGGCAGCGCCATGCCCGCCGCACAGGTGCGCAACTGGGAGGCGATGAACGCGGCCATGGACGCCTTCCTGGCCCGGCCGGTGGAGCACACCGACACCCGCGACCTGACGCGCGCCCGGGGCGTGATGGAGGCGGAGCTGGAGCAGGACGCGCGCCTCTATGGCGACATGCCGGGCTCGCTCGCGGAGGCTGTGGTGGTGCGCGTGGGCCGCCTCATCGTGCGCGCGTCCACGCTGCGCCGCTGGGAGCAGCCGCCGGAGCCCTCCGGCCCGCCGCGCCTCGCCTGGCCCGTGGAGCCGGTCACCATCACCAGCCTCTACGGCGACCGCTGGCACCCCATCACCGGCCAGCTGCGCCGCCACTCGGGTGTGGACCTGGCGGCCCGCCGGGGACAGCCCGTGGGCGTCGCGGACCGGGGCGTCGTCCTGCGCGCCGGGTGGAACGGCGACCACGGCAAGATGGTGGAGGTCCAGCACGACGGCCAGTGGGTGACGCGCTACAGCCACCTGTCCGAGGTCCTGGTGACGACCGGCGAGGTGCTGGCGAGGAGCGACGTGGTGGGGCTCGCGGGGGACACGGGCCTTGCGACCGGCGTCCACGTCCACTTCGAGCTCTGGCACGACGGCAGTTCACTGGATCCGCTGGAGGCGCTCGTCGCCCCCGAGGCGGCCCCGGACGCGTCCGAAGAGCGTCCCGTGGCCCGCATGCCCACGGAGTCCCCCGTCCTCACGTCCCAGGGGCGCCACCCGGCCGCGGGTTCGCGCCCCTGAGGGGGACGGGCCTTCACAACGGCCCTGCGACTACAGCGAGTTCTTCAGCTCCTTCGCGGGACGGAAACCGACCGTCTTCGACGCCTTGAGCTTCATCATCTCGTTGGTCTGCGGGTTGCGAATCTTCCGCGCCTTGCGCGAACGCAGCGACCACGTGCCGAACCCGGGGTAGCTGAATCGGGTGTCCTTCTTCACCGCCTTGCCGATGTTGGTGAAGACGCTGTCGAGGATCTGGGCGGCCTGCTTCTTCGTGAGCTTCGACTGCGCAGCCACCACCTCCACGAGCTCTGCCTTGGTCATGACACCCCTCCCTCTTGCGTTGTCTGGCGTTGATCGAGCGGATGGCGGAGGTAACAAATCGAGCTTTCGACTGTCAATGCGCCACCCGTTCCCGGGCCGGAAAATCGGCCTCCGGATGAAAACTGGCCTCTGAAAATACACCCTGTAGAGAGTCGGGAGGATCGCATCTTTTGATACATCCTCACACTCCTGCTTTCCACATCAGGAGAAGTGATCGCCTGGTGATCGCTTTTGCGTGAAAGGCATTGGAAAATCGATCACTTAGCAGTCGCCGCTGATCCAGCTCCAGCAGGGTGCCATCAGGGGGCTAGAGTGCCTGCCCGCGTGCCCACCCGACTGCTTCCATGGCTCCTCGTCCTGATGTGCGCCTGCTCGCGGCTGTCCCCACGGCCCCAGGCGACGGGCGAGCTGTGGGTGGACGGGGCGGCCTCGGGCGGCGACGGCACCCGGGAGCGCCCCCTGCGCTCGCTGATCGAAGCCCTGGCCCGCCCCGGCCCGAAGCACGTGCACCTGGCTTCCGGCCGCTATGAAGGCCCCTTCCGGCTGCCGGAGGGCACCCGGCTCACGGGGGAGGGCCCTTCCACGATCCTGGCGGCGGGCCCCGGCACCCCCGTGGTCGAGGCGCCAGGGGACACCGCCCTGGAGTCCCTGGTGATCGAGGGAGGAGGCTGGGGTCTGGAGGCCCGGGGGCCCGTGAATGTCCGCACCGTGACCTTCCGCAATCAGACCCGGGGCGCCATCCGGCTGGGCGCGGGTCCTCTGGAGGGCAGGGGGCTGCGCTTCGAGGCCGGGGCGAGCAGCCTGGCGCCGACCGCGGTGGGCGTGCTCGTGGAGGCAGGAACCGCAGGGGCTTCCGCGCCGTCCCTGATCCTCAGGGACAGTGCGTTCACGGGGGCCTACGACCGCGCGGTTCGGGCCCGGGGTGGGGCCACGGTGCGCCTGGAGGGGGTGGACTTCCAGGGCCCCCGGACGGCGCTGAGCCAGGAGGGCGGCGTGGCGGAGGTCGAACGGGCGCGGGTTTCGGGCGGCACGGGCACGGCGTTCTCCACGGTGGAGGGCGCGCTGACGCTGGTGGACGTCCGGGTCCAGGGCCACGAGTACGGCGTGACGGCCAACCAGGCCCGGCTGTCGGTGCGGGGCTTCAGTTCGGAGCACGCCACGCGCGCGGGAATGGGCCTCACCGCGACGAACGGCCTGCTGGAGGACGTGACCGTGAAGGACGCGGGCAACCACGGGGCGCTCCAGCTCACCGCCTCGGACCTGGAGGTGCGGCGCTTCCGCCTGGAGGGCTCACGCGAATACGGCGTGGTGGCGCTGCAGGGCCGCGTGCGCCTGCGGGATGGCGTCATCAAGGGCGTGAGCACCGCGGATGGCATCACGGGAGACGGGCTCCACCTGCGCCAGGTGGAAGCGGACGTCGACACCGTGACCGTCGAGGGCGCGAAGGGCACCTGCGTGCTGGCGACGCAGCGGGCCCGAGCGACGCTCCGCAACGCCCGGCTCTCGGGCTGTGGCCTGGCCGCGTTGGCGGTGGATACGAAGGCCACCCTGGAGTCCCGGAACGTCGACGTGCGCGACACGCCGGGCTCCATCCTGGTGGCCATCGAAGAAGGCCAGTTGCAGGTGGAGGACCTCACCGCGAAGGACGCGAGTGGCGAACTGGTCTCCACCGACTGCGAGGGCCAGACACGCGTCCAGCTCCGCCGCGTCGACGCGAGCACCAGGCGAGGACTGCGCTCTCCCTGCGTCCAGCTCGACGCCCGCTCGCCTCAGCCCTGAGCGGGAGCGGACGTGGGGGGCAGGGGCGTGGCGCGCTGTTCGATCCACGCGCGAATGACGGGGTAGACCTCCATGGGCGCGCCGGTGCCGAAGATGAGGTCGCCGTGGCCGTAGTCCATCTTGTCCCCGCGGTCCCGGCCAAAGACATGCAGCGCGCGATCCGGTGACGTGAGCAGCGCGTACTGCGCCTCCACGTTGGCCGAGGTGGCCAGGCGGTCCGCGCTGCCGCCCATCACCAGCACGGGCAACTGGAGCTTCGCGATGCCCGCGCGCCAATCCGTCTTGCGGTCGTAGGACCGGAACGCGTCGTGGGAGATCCAGTCCTGGAACTGCAGCAGCACCTTGCGGCTCATCGCCGCCATCATGTTGACGGACAGCTGCCTCAGGACGCGCGGCGGAACATGTCGAGGGTTCACGACGATGTCCGACAGGGGCAGTGCAAGGTAGCCCAGGAAGGGCGCCATGCTGGCGCTCACCCACGACTGACGGATGCTCCCGGGCCACGCCGCGCGCACGCCCAGCGAGATGAGCGTCCGCAGGAACGGCTCCGACTGGAGATACACCGGCGCGCCCAACTCGAGCAGACCCGCCAGCTTCCCGCCATCAGGCCCCTGCGCCACGCCGTACCCCACCAGGCCGCCCAGCGAGTGACCCAGCCAGAAGGCCTGCTTCGCGCCGGTCTCCTTCAGTGCCAGCTCCAGCAGGGCCGGCCCGTCGTGGTTGATGTGGTCGTCCACGGTGAAGTCCGTGGGCCGCCGGCCCCTGGGCGGACGTTGCGAGTGCCCGGTGCCGCGCCACTCCACGCTGAAGCAGTCGAAGCCTGCCTCGGTGAGGTAGTGGGCCACGGAGTAGGGCGGCTCGAAGTCGAAGGTGAAGCGGTTGGCCGCCAGCCCGTGGCACAGCAGGACGGGCTCGGCGAAGCGGCGCACCGGGGCCCGCCGGGCGTGCACGGTCAACTCCCACCCATCCGCGCACTTCACGCGCAGCATCTCGGGAAGGGGCCCCTTGAGGCGGTACCACCGCCTGACGAGCAGGACCCACACCACATTCACCAGCAGCAGGACGGCCGCCGCGGTCAATCCCCACAGGGCCCACTGCCCGTACGGCATTTCTCCTCCCATGCGACCCGGGACTGACTCCGGCGCGAATAAAACCCTGCTAAGGTCCGTTCCCTCGCCGTTTCTGCCGCATGGGCAGCCGACCACCTGGGGAAGTCGAGGGAACGATGAAGCTGCGGAAACTGATGTTCGTGCTCCCGAACCTCTTCACCGTCACTTCCATCTTCTGTGGCTTCTACGCCATCACCCTGTGTTCGGGTGAGGCAGAACCGGTGCAGCTGTACCAGGCGGCCCTGGCCATCCTCTTCGCCATGTTCTTCGACGGGTTCGACGGACGGGTGGCCCGCCTGACGAAGACGCAGAGCGACTTCGGCATGCAACTCGACAGCCTCGCGGACGTCATGTCCTTTGGCGCGGCGCCGGCGCTCCTCGTCTACAAGTGGGCGTTGGCCCCCATGGGCTTCTGGGGCCTGTTCATCTCCTTCGCGTTCATGGCCTGCGGCGCCATGAGGCTGGCGCGCTTCAACGTGCTCGCCATGCGCAACCCGCACGGCGGTGGCGGCGGCTTCTTCGTGGGGCTTCCCATCCCGCTGGCGGCTGGCGTGCTCGTCTCCCTCATCATCTCCCACCACGTGGCCAGCCAGGGCGAGGCGCTCGGTGACGGCGCGCGACTGCCAGTGGCGGTGGCGGTGGGCGCCCTGTCGCTGCTGATGGTGTCCACGGTGCGCTACCGCACCTTCAAGGACGCGCGTCCCAGCCGCAAGACGGCGCTCGTCTTCATGGTCATGGCGCTCACGGGCGCGTTCATCGCCCAGCAGTTCCACCCGGCCTGGGTGCTGGTGACGTACTTCGCCGCGTACCTGGTCATGGGGCTGGTGGAGTCCGCGGTCTCCGTGCGCAGCCGGCTGGCGTCCCGCAAGGTCGGCGCCGTCGCGGCGGTGGCGGTGGCGGCCGGGCTCGACGAGGACGACGACGAGGACTCCGAGGCCAACGCCACGGACGACGGTCCCGCGTTCCTCTGAGCAGTCAAGCGCGGGACGCGGGCCGTGTCGGCCGCTAGGATGCCCGGCCCATGCGCGTCGAGCTGCTGTGCACCGGTGACGAGCTCGTCACCGGCCTCATCACGGACACCAACAGCACGTACCTGGAAGCCCGCCTCTTCGACCTGGGTGTGAAGGTCGCACGGGTGACGGTAGTGGGCGACGTGCGTCCGGACATCACGGGCGCGTTGCTGGAAGCCTCGGCGCGCGCGGACGTGGTCATCGTCTCCGGAGGCCTTGGGCCCACGGCGGACGACTTCACGCTGGAGTGCGCCGCCGCCGCCGCGGGCGTGTCCATGGAAGAGGACGCGCGAGTGCTCGGCTGGCTGAAGGAGCGCTACGCCGCACGGGGCATGACGATGAATCCGGGCGCCCTGCGCATGGCGCGCATCCCCACGGGCACCGAGCCGATGCGCAATCCCCAGGGCTCGGCGCCACTGGTCATCCAGCAGTTGGGCCGCGCCCACCTGTTCTTCCTGCCAGGCGTTCCGCGAGAGTACCGCGCCCTGGTGGACGGAGAGGTGTTGCCGCGCGTGCGGACCTGGCTCGCCGCCGAATCGGGTCGCACGTTCCGGGCCTTTCGCCTGCTGCGAACCGTGCGCCTGCCTGAGTCCGTGCTGAACGAGCGGGTGATGCCCCTGGCCCCCAGCCACCCCAGGGTGGTGTTCGGCTTCCGGACGCACGCACCGGAGAACCACCTGAAGCTGATGGCGGAGGCCCCCACGCAGGCGGAGGCTGACGCCGCGCTCGCGGCCGCGGAGGCCGCATGCCGGCAGGTGCTGGGCACGCACGTCTACGGCGCGGATGGCAGCGAATACGCACCCGTGCTCCTCGACATGCTGGCGCGCGGCGGTCACACGCTGGCGGTGGCGGAGAGCTGCACGGGCGGCCTCGTCGCGCAGGAACTCACGGCCGTGCCGGGCTCCAGCCAGGTCTTCATCGGCGGGGCGGTCGCCTACTCGGAGAAGATGAAGTCCGCCTGGGTGGGCGTCCCCCCGGACATCCTCGCGAAGCACAGCGCCGTGTCGTCCCAGACGGCGCTCGCCATGGCGGAGGGAGTCCGCGCCGCCTGCGGCGCCACGTTCGGCCTGTCCGTCACGGGCTACGCAGGCCCGGGCGGAGGCACGCCCGAGGACCCCGTGGGCACCGTGTACTGCGGCCTGTCCGGCCCTGGAATGGAGCCCCGCTGCGAGCGGATCTCGCTCGCGGGTGACCGGGACCGGGTCCGCTTGTTCGCCGCATCCCACGTGCTGGAAATGTTGAGGTTGCACCTGCTCGCCGCCCCCGTGTCGCCATGAGTCGCTCCAAATCAAAGCGTCCCCGTCCTTCCGACCCGGAAGCGCCGTCCACGGCGCCCCCGGGCCCCGCCACCGCGGGCGAACCCGTCTCGGCCACGCCCGAGTCCTCCGCGCCGCTCGCCAGCCCCGCGGCGGCGACGGAATCCACCAGCCCCCCCACGTCGCCGGCCGGAGCAGGAGTGCATCCGGTGCGGAGCGCGGTGCGCCTGTGGCTGTCCGCCTACCGGGTGGAGGTGGTGCTGTTCCTCGTCGCGTTCGCGGTGCTGTCCAGCTTCAGCTCGCAGCGCTTCCTCCGGCAGAGCGCCGCGCCGCACTTCATCTACCAGGCGCAGTCCTGGCTGGAGGGACGGCTCGACGTGGATCCGCAGGTGTTGCCCAACCTGGAGGACTGGGCCTGCGTGCGGCTGGTGGACGGACAGAAGGTGCGGTGCGAGGGACGCCCGCTCCGCGATGACCGTTGGTTCGTCAGCTTCCCGTCCTTCCCCGCGGTCGTGATGCTCCCCTTCGTCGCGCTGCACGGCTACAAGTTCAACGACACGTCCTTCGGCGTCTTCGTGGGCGCGCTCGCGGTGGCGCTCTTCTATTCGCTGCTGCGCTTCCTCGCGCAGGAAGGGGAGACGGAGCGCAACCGCGACGACAACGTGGTGTTGTCGCTGGTGCTCGCCTTCGGCACGCTGTTCTTCTACTGCGCCATCCGGGGCGAGGTCTGGTTTGGCGCGCAGGTGATGGGCGTGGCGCTCACGTGTCTGTACGTGCGCAACGCCGTCAAGGCGCGGCGTCCCGTGCTCGCGGGGCTCTTCTTCTCCATGGCCGTGCTCACCCGCACGCCGCTGGTGTTCGCGGGCCTCTTCTTCGTCCTGGAGGCGCTCTGCCCCGGGCCGGACCGGCTGGCCCAACTGAAGGCCCTGCCGACCGCGTGGAAGCCCGCCCTCCGCAAGCTCGCCCTCTTCGGCGCGGGGGCCGCGCCCCTCGCCGCGCTCGCGGCCGCGTACAACGTCTACCGCTTCGGCAAGCCCGGCGAGTTCGGTCACTCGTACCTCTTCAACAACCGGGTGAACGTAGACATCGACCGCTTCGGGCTCTTCAACATCGAGTACCTGTCGCGCAACCTCCAGGCCGCGTTCCTCAAGCTGCCCCAGGTGTCGCTGTCTCCGCCGCGGCTGTCGTACGACCCGCATGGGCTGACGCTGCTGCTCACGCTGCCCCTGCTGGTGTTCCTGCTGGTCCCCCGCACGCGTCCCCGTCTGCACTGGTCCCTGTGGCTGACCGTGGCGGTGTGCGCGCTGCCGGGGCTCTTCTACCAGAACACCGGTTACATGCAGTTCGGCTTCCGGTTCAGCCTGGACTACACGCCTTATCTGCTGTTGCTCTTCGCCATTGGAGGATGGTCGCTGCGCAACCGCGCGGTGATCGCCGTGCTGGCGCTTGGCGTGCTGGTGAACTTCTGGGGCGCCGTGGCCTTTCGTGGCTACACGGAGTTCGTGCGGAACTGGTAGGCCTCCAGGCTCCGGCGGCTTGAATCCGCCGGACCTCACCCGCACCTCAAGGGCGACATGCAACCTCCCACTGGCCAGCCCCCTCCAGGCAAGCGTTGGCACACCCGTGAGGACAGCGGCATCCGTCTGGATGCGGCGTTGCGCTGGTGGCACGACGACGAGCCCATCGAGCACCCGAAGATCATCGAACTCTTCAACGCCTCGCTGGTCCTGGATGACGACGGGCGCTACCAGCTCCGCATCGCCCCGGACTGGTGCTACGTCCAGGTGGAGGACGCGGCCTACGAGGTCCGCACCGTGGACGTCACCTCGGATGAGCGTGTGTCCCTGCGTCTGAGCGACCGGACGGCCGAAGCCCTGGACCTGGGGTCGCTCCAGCTCACGCCGGACGGAGTCCTCACCTGCCGCGTGAAGCAGGGCAGGGCGAAGGCCCGCTTCTCTCGTGATGCGCAGTACCAGTTCGGCGAGATGCTGGAAGAGAGCCCCGAAGGGCGACTGGTGCTGCGCGCGGGCCAACGCCACTGGGAGCTCCCCCTCTCGCTGGATGCACTCCAGGCCGCGACCTAGGCCGCCGCGGAGTCCGCGGACGGCACGGAGGGCGCGGTCGCTCCCACCAGGTCGCGAGCAAGGGCCTCCAGGACATCCGGGTGCTCGCGCAGCCACTCGCACGCCCGCTCGCGGCCCTGGCCGATGCGTTCACCCCGCAGGCTGAAGTGGCTGCCCGACTTCTCCACCACGCCCGCGCTCACGGCCAGGTCCAGCACCTCGGCGGCGCGGTGGATGCCCGTGCCGTAGAGCACGTCGAACTCCGCCTCCTGGAACGGGGGCGCCAGCTTGTTCTTCACCACCTTCACGCGGGCCCGTGAGCCCACCACCGCGTCGCCATCCTTGAGGTTGCCCGTGCGGCGGATCTCCATCCGCACCGACGAATAGAACTTCAGGGCGTTGCCGCCCGTCGTCGTCTCCGGGTTGCCGAACATCACGCCAATCTTCATGCGGATCTGGTTGATGAAGATGATGCAGGTGCCGGAGCGGCTCACCGCGCCCGTGAGCTTCCGCAGCGCCTGACTCATCAGCCGCGCCTGGACGCCCATGTGCGCGTCGCCCATCTCCCCTTCGATTTCCGCACGGGGGACCAGCGCCGCCACCGAATCCACCACGATGAGGTCCACGGCGCCCGAGCGCACGAGCTGCTCGGTGATTTCGAGCGCCTGCTCCCCGGTGTCCGGCTGCGCCACGAGCAGTTCCTCCGTACGCACCCCCAGCTTGCGCGCGTAGGACAGGTCCAGCGCGTGCTCCGCGTCGATGAAGGCCGCGATGCCCCCCACGGACTGCACCTGCGCGATGGCATGCAGGGTGAGGGTCGTCTTGCCGGAGGACTCATTGCCGAACAGCTCCACCACGCGCCCTCGCGGATAGCCCCCCACGCCCAGCGCCCGGTCCAACCCCACCGAGCCCGTGGGAATGACCGCCACCTTCTGCTCCGGTGCGTCCGCGCCGAGCGTCATCACCGCGCCTCGGCCGAACTGCTTTTCGATGGACGCCACCGCCGCCGCCACTGCCTTCAACTTCTCCGTCAGCCTGCTCATCTCGTCTGCCTCCCTCGCCGCCCTGCGGGCTGGATGCCTCGGCGCTGGGCAGAGCAACGCTCATGCCGCGCGGGCTTCCAGGCGGAAGGGCCTGCAAGGGCGTCCAGGTTCGCCGGAGCCGTCCGAACTGGCGGAGCGGCGTGCCTGTCTCCCATGCGCTGAGAAGGCGCAAAGGTGCGGGCACCTCCGCATAAGCAGACACGAGGGGACGTGACAGTCCGCCTTGATGGGATGGAAGGCTTTGCGTTGAAACCCTGGCGCGTCGCCGTGACATCTCCTCTCGTGAATACGACCCGTGAGAACCTTCCCCATGTGGTCATCCTGGGAGGCGGCTTCGGCGGCCTCTACGCGGCCCGGTACCTGCGAAAGGCAGGGGTTCGCGTCACGATGGTGGACCGTCACAACCACCACCTCTTCCAGCCCCTGCTGTACCAGGTGGCCACGGCGACACTGAGTCCCAGCGACATCGCCGCGCCACTGCGAGCGATGCTCGGACGCAATCACGTCCAGGTGCTGCTCGCGGAAGTCACTGGCGTGGACACCGCGCGCAAGCACGTCCTCCTGGCGGACGGTGAGCTGGCGTACGACTTCCTCATCGTCGCCACCGGAGCGACGCACTCGTACTTCGGCAATGACGCCTGGTCGCGACACTCGATGGGATTGAAGACCGTCGAGGACGCGCTGGAGATCCGCCGCCGCGTGTTGCTCGCCTTCGAGCAGGCCGAGCGCGAACCGGACCCAGAGCGCCGCCGCGCGCTGCTCACCTTCGCCATCATTGGCGCGGGTCCCACGGGCGTGGAGCTGGCGGGGGCGCTGGCGGAGATCAGCCGCAATTCATTGTCGGGTGACTTCCAGAACATCGACCCTCGGGATGCGCGCGTCATCCTCATCGAGGGAATGGACCGCGTGCTCCCCACCTATCCCGAGAACCTCTCGGCGGAGGCCCGCCGGGTGCTGGAGGGGCTCGGCGTCGAGGTCCGTACGGGCACCCAGGTCACGAACATCGACGCCGTGGGCGTGGACATGGGGCCTGAACATCTGGCGGCCCGCACGGTGCTCTGGGCCGCGGGGGTGGAGGCCTCGCCCGTGGCCCGTTCGCTCGGCGTGACGCTGGACAGGGCGGGGCGCGTCCAGGTGACGCCCGAGCTCACCGTGCCCGGGCATCCCGACATCTTCGTCGTCGGGGACCTGGCGCTCGTGAATCAGGAGGACGGAAGCGCGGTCCCGGGAGTGGCGCCCGCGGCGATGCAGGAGGGCAAGCACGCGGTGCTCAACCTCCGCCGCCAGCTCGCGGGCCAGCCCATGCAGCCCTTCCGCTACTGGGACCGGGGAACCTACGCGGTCATCGGCAGAGGCCATGCAGTGGGCGTGGCCTTCCGCCGCGTGAAGCAATCCGGCTTCGTCGCCTGGTTGGCCTGGCTCTTCATCCACATCACCTTCCTCATTGGCTTCCGAAGCAAGCTGGCCGTGTTGCTCAACTGGGCGTACGCGTACCTGACCTTCGGCAGGTCCGCGCGCATCATCACCGGCCCCGCTCCCCGTCTGGAGGAGCGGAGCGTGCAGCCGCTGCTCCCGAGTGCAAAGTCAGCCGTCGCCGACGGAGAACCCCCGGCTCCCGCCGTTCTCGGAAGCCTGGTGCCTGACAGTAGAGGTGCGGGGTAACGCATTCACCGCGCCCCGGGTATTGGCGTGGAGCCAGCCCCGGCGGTCCAGCATCCGGCAATCGACAGCGAGCCGCATGTCCACGTCCTCGATACGTCCGTGTCCCTCCAGGTCCGCGCGCGTCAGCGCGAGCTTGAGGATGCGGTCATGCGCCCGAGCGGACAGACCGAAATGAGTGACCGCGTCCTTGAGCGCCTTCTCCGCGGGCGGTGACATTACGCAGTAGCGGCGCAGCAGATGCGAAGGCATCTGGGCATTGCAGTGCACCCCTGGCATCTCGTGGAATCGGGCGCGCTGCCGTTCGCGCGCGGCCTCGACTCGCTGCCGGTAGTACTGGCTGGGCAGTTCCTGACTCTTCTCGGCGAGATGGTGGTACTCCACCGGCCGTGTCTGCACGGTGATGTCGATGCGGTCCAGCAGCGGCCCGCTGATGCGCGAGTGGTAGCCGAAGATGCGGTGCTCGAGGCAGGTGCACGTGTGCCCGGGGACGTTGAAGTAGCCGCACGGGCAGGGGTTCATCGCCGCCACCAACATGACCCGGCAGGGATAGGTGATGTGCTGGGTGGCCCGCGCCAGGTGGATGGCGCCTTCCTCCAGAGGCTGGCGCAGCACCTCCAGCACGTTCTTGCGGAACTCCGGTAGCTCATCGAGGAACAGCACGCCGTGATGGGCCAGGGACAGCTCGCCGGGACGGGCCATGGGGCCACCTCCCACGAGTCCCGCATCGGACAGCGTGTGGTGGGGCGCGCGAAACGGACGCTCGCGGATCAACGCCTGCTCGTCTCCCAGCAGCCCCTGGATGGAGTAGACCTTCGTGACCTCCAGCGCCTCGTCGAAGGACAGCTCGGGCAGGATGCCTGGCAGCCGTCGCGCCAACATCGTCTTGCCCGACCCTGGAGGCCCGGCCATCAGGATGTTGTGGCCACCCGCCGCCGCCAGCTCCAAAGCCAGCTTCAGCTCCGGCTGCCCCCGCACATCGGCCATGTCCGCGGTAGCGGTGCGAGTACCGCTCACCGAGGTCCCCGTGCGCGTCAGCGGCGTCAGCGGGGCCTTGCCGGTGAGGTGCCCCACGGCCTCCTTCAGGTGGGCCACGGACAGCACCTGGATGCCCTCCACCAGAGCCGCCTCCGCCGCGTTGGCTGCCGGCACCATGACGCCCTGGAAGCCGCCATTCCGGGCAGCCACGGCCAGCGGAAGCACCCCTTTGATGGCCTTGATGGAGCCATCCAACGACAGCTCTCCGCCAAAGAGGTACCGCTCCAGCGGTTCTTCCTCCATCAACCGCGCCGCCGCGAGGACGCCCAACGCGATGGGCAGCTCGAAGGCCGCCCCTTCCTTGCGGATCTCCGCAGGCGCCAGGTTGACCGTGATCCGCTTCTGCGGAAGGTCGAAGCCCGCGTTCTTCAGCGCGGAGACCACCCGGACCTTCGACTCCCGGGCTGCTCCCTCCGGCAGCCCCACGACGTTGAAGTAGGGCAGCCCGAGGGCCATGTCGACCTCGCACTCCACCACCACCGCGTCGATGCCCATCAATGCACCCGACCGCACCCTCGCCAGCATCGTCTCCCCCTTCCAACCCGTACGGGAGGAGGGGAGAGCAATGCCCGTACCGGCGCGCTGCCCTCACAGGCGGCCATCCGCGGCCATCCCACGCGGCAGACGTCGGGTCCCGCGCGGGGACATGGGGGCCTGAAAAGAAGAAGCCCGCTGGCGTCGGAACGCCAGCGGGCTTCGGATGGAATCGGTGACGGCGTGTCCGCGCGTCAGCCCTGACGGAAGAAGTGGATCAGGGAGTCGGCGGGGCAGGGGGCGCGGGCGGTGCACCGTCCGGCGAGTTCAGCGTGCCCTGGATGACCGCGTTCTGGGGAAGCTCGGTGGCCATGCCCAGGATCTTCGCTCCCGCGGCACGGGCGCCATCCAGCGCCACCACGAGCTTGCCGTAGTTCGCCGCGTCATCCGCCATGAAGAAGACGACCTTCTCGTCCGGCTTCTTGGCGTTCAGCATCCGCTTGAGGCGGGCGATGTAGTCCGAAGCGGGGATCTGCTCCGTGTTGATGGAGTAGGCGCCGCTCTTGTCCACCTGCACGACGATCTGCTGATCATCGGGCTCCGGCGGCGGCTGGTTCTCCTCCACCTCCGTCTCCGGGACGCGGACGAGGATGTCCTTCTCCAGGAGGGGCGTCACCACCATGAAGATGATGAGGAGCACCAGCACCACGTCCACCAGGGGCGTGACGTTGATCTCCGAGTTCGGCGCGGACGCGGGCTTGACCCACTGACGCTGCTTGTGTCCTCGGGACATTACTTCTTCTCCTCCACACCCAGGGCGATCTGCTTCGCCTTCGCCTTGCGGGCCGTGTCCAGCACCTTGCGCACGTCGCCCACGTTCAGGGCGTTGTCGCCCTTCAGGAGGATCTTCTTGCCTGGATCCTTCACCAGCTCCGCGGCGATCTTCTCCTGGAGACCCTTCTCGTCGACCTCATCGTTCTCCACGAACATCTTCTTGTCCGGGGTGATGGAGAGGATCAGCGGATCGGCGTCCGTCTTGCCTTCTTTTTCAATCTCCGTGGCCTTGGGCAGCTCCACGGACTTGCCGCGCTGGAGCATGGGCGTCACGACCATGAAGATGATGAGGAGCACCAGCACCACGTCCACCAACGGCGTGACGTTGATCTCGCTCTTGATGCCCCCTTTGGGGCCTGCTGACATTCCCATGCGTGCACCTGTATCCGGGAAGGAACGCCCACCCTGGGGCAGCGCGGCTTCTCAGCCGGACCGCCCTCATGGGTGGGGACGTCCCAGGGTGGGGCTACGACTAGGCCGCGTGCGACGAACCGCCGCCCACGTGCCGGGCCACCACGTCCAGGAACTCGTTGGAGGACTCGGAGATGTCCACGGAGCGGGCATCCACCCAGCCCTGCAGGAAGTTGTAGGCCATGACCGCGGGGATCGCCACGAGCAGACCGAACGCCGTGGTGATGAGCGCCTCGGAGATACCGGCGGAGATCGTCGCCAGACCGCCGGAGCCCGCCGCCGCCATCAGCTGGAAGGCGTTCACGATACCCATCGTGGTGCCCAGCAGACCGACGAACGGCGCCGTGGAGCCGACCGTGGCCAGCAGGCCCAGGCCACGCTTGAGGCTCTGCACCTCGCGCTGCGCCTGGCGCTCCAGCGCGCGGGCCACGGACTCCACCGCCAGGTCCTTGTTCCCAGGGGTGATCCGGTACGCCGTCAGGCCGGAGTTGATCACGCGGCCCAGGTGGCCCACGTCCTTGCCCAGGTTGGTGTTCGCCGCGGTGGTCAGGTCGCCCTTCGCGAGGATCGCGCCCATCTTGGCGGCGAAGTTGCGGCTGTCCGAGCGGGTCTTGCGGAAGACGATGACCCGCTCCGCCATGACGACCAGCGACGCCACCGACATGATGGCGAGGGTGAAGATGATCATGCGGGCGAAGAGGCCCGTGTGGTGCCAGATATCAAGCAGGGTAAATTGCATGGCTGTGGAGCGCTCCTCCTCACGAGCGCGAGGTGATGTTCGGCGGACTGCTCAAGCGGGGCTGCCTGCTTTGGATCAGCGCGGCAGCTTCAGGTTGAAGTTGAACGTGTACTGCACTTCGACCGGCCTGCCCTGGAACGTGACCGGCTTGTAGCGTGAGGCGGTGAGCACGTCCATCACGGCCTGCTCCATGTGAGGGAGCGGCTTGATCGTGCGGCAGCGCTCGACCTTTCCCTCGGTCGTGATCACGCACTTCACGATCATCAGGCCCTGCACGCGCGCCTCGAGGGCCTCACGCGTATAGGACACTTCCGGACCCGCGATCTTCTCGGGACGCGTCATGCCCTGGCCGAACGCCAGCACGTCCGTGCCCGTTCCACCCAGCTGACCGCCCACCACGCCGCCGATCACGCCACCCACCACGCCACCCACCAC